>JADFXA010000072.1 GCA_015233755.1 Desulfamplus sp.
GGCTGCCAAGCATCATCGAATGACAAAATTAAGTTATATAAGGACAAAATATGACACACAATCAAATCGCCCTTGTAACAGGGGCTGGAAGAGGAATAGGGCGGGCAATTGCGATTGCTCTATCAGAAACAGGAAAATATGTTTATCTCAACTATAGATGCAATAAAGATGCCGCAACTCGAACATTAGAAATTATAGAAGAGAAAAAGGGCAGGGGAGAGTTAATTCAATTTGATGTTGCTGATCAAGCTCAATCTGAAGCTTCGGTAAAATTAATAATTGAAAAGCATGGTAAAATTGACATTCTAATCAACAATGCCGGCATTAAAGATGACAAGCTGATGGTTATGATGAAAAAAGCAAGCTGGGATTCTGTTGTAAATACCAATCTAACAGGATTTTACAATGTAACAAGGTTGGTTGTTAAAAATATGATAAAACAGCAATTTGGCAGAATAGTAAATATAACATCAACATCAGGGCAGATTGGAGTTGCAGGACAAGTTAGTTATTCTGCGTCAAAAGCCGGACTCATTGGAGCTACAAAGGCTCTTGCAAAAGAGGTAGCTTCTCGAAATATTACAGTAAATGCAGTTGCCCCGGGATTTATTGAGACAGATATGGTAGATGGTCTTGCACTTGATGAGATTGTAAAATCCATACCAGCTAAAAGAATTGGTAAACCTCAAGATGTTGCTTCGGCTGTTATATTTCTATGTTCAGATGATGCTTCATACATAACTGGGCAGGTTTTGGGTGTAAATGGTGGGATATATTAGTATAGCTTTCCAGATAATTATTTGCCCCTCCCCAATTGGGAGGGAGTCATTATTTTCCCCTCCCAATTGGGGAGGGGTCGGGGGTGGGGCAACAAGAAAATATTTATTCTTCTCTCTCTGCTTTGATCTTTTCAATAACTTTGACAGCAAGATCGCTTGGAACTTCATCATAATGGTCAAATTCAAGCGTAAATGTACCGCGTCCACCAGTCATAGAACGAATATCTGGTGCATATCTTAAAATCTCTGCCATTGGAACATGGGCATTAATAACCTGCTTTGTTCCTTCAGTATCCATACCCAGCACTCTACCGCGTCTTGAGTTTAGATCGCCCATAATATCACCTGTGAACTCATCAGGCACAACAATTGAGATTTTCATTATAGGCTCAAGTAAAGTTGCTCCAGCCTGTTCAGACGCTTTTTTAAATGCTATTGAGCCAGCAAGTTTAAACGCCATTTCAGAGGAGTCAACAGAGTGATAGCTTCCATCATCAACCGTAACCTTAAAGTCAACGCATGGGAATCCAGCAAGGATACCCTTTTGTGAGGCTTCAACAACACCTTTTTCAACTGCTGGAATATATGTTTTAGGAATAGAGCCGCCAACAATCTTATCAATAAATTCAAAACCACTTCCTTTGGGTCCTGGCTCAAGAACAATCCAGCAATCTCCAAATTGACCATGACCGCCAGACTGTTTTTTGTGCCTTCCTTGTACTCTTATCTTTTTCTTAAATGTCTCTCTATATGGCACTTTTGGAGTGTTTATCTCCATATCAACATTGAATTTACGTTTAATTTTTTCAATTGTGGTTTCAATATGAACCAATCCACGACCAGAAAGGATGGTCTCGTTGGTTTCAATTTCACGTTTTAATTGAAGCCCTGTATCTTCTTCCATAATCTTTCTTAATGCACCGTGAACTTTATCATCTTCTCCCTTGTTTTTTGAAGATACTGCAAAGGAGATTACAGGCGGCATTGGGGCAGGTGCTTCAAATTTGATATATTTATCCCCGCTGATTGTATCTCCTGTAAATGTCTCTTTAAGTTTTGCCACAGCAACAATTGCACCGGGTAAGGCTTCTGTGATAGGTTTTTGCTCTTTTCCAAGTATCTCAAGAAGTTGAGTGTATCTCTCTTTGGCATCTTTATTTACATTGATGAAACTTCCCTCTTTCCCAAGTTTGCCTGAGATAACCCTAAAGACTGACAATCTGCCTGCATAAGCATCAACAATTGTGTTAAATACAAAACCATAGAATGGAGCATCGGGATTTGGTTCAATTGCAAACTCTTCGCCATTTTTATCTTTAGCAATCCAAGCACCGCGATCGAGCGGGGAGGGCAGGGCGTTATTTATAAAATCAAAAAGAAGGTCTATGCCCATAAGCTTAGTAGCAGAACCGCAAAGAACTGGAGAGAATTCACAAGAAAGAATCCCTTTTCTAAATGTTTTGATAAGATCCGCTTCAGATAAAGTCTCACCTTCAAGATATTTCTCAAGCAAGGTGTCATCAAGTTCTGCAATATTCTCAACAAAAGAGGCACGGGCAGCTTCCACATCATCTATCATATCGTCAGGCACTTCTGTTACTTGTGCCTTACCATCGCTGCCATAAATATATGCTTTACCTGAAATTATGTCTACAATACCTTTAAAATTGGCATCTGAACCAATTGGCAGTTGTACAATAATTGCTTTTTTCTTCAAATTATTTTCACACGCTTCAGTTGCTGATTGAACACTTGCCCTCTCTTTATCCATTTTATTAATAAACAGCACAGAGGGTAAATTGTACTTATCAACACAATTAGAGACGACTTCGGTCATGGCGCTTGGACCATCAACACCGTCAATCACGAGAATAACACAATCTGCTCCAGGAATAGAGGTTACAGCAGCAGATACAAAATTTTGATCTCCTGGGGTATCCATGATTGATACATCATGTTTTTTCCATGCGTATTTATGGAAAGAGGTACTAACACTTTGCTGTTTTCTAACTTCTTCAGGCTGAAAATCCATAGCAGTATTGCCTTCTTCCACCTTTCCAAAGCGATTGATTACACCAGCTTTAAAAAGCATTGCCTCAGCCAAAGAAGTTTTACCCGCCCCTCCGTGACCCGCCAGAGCGATATTTCTCATTTTTGCAATTTGTTCAGTCATTACAGCTCCTTTTGAATTAAATAATTTAAGATTGAAGAATTCATGCCTATATTTGGTGTTGTGTTATCTGTTCAAACTTTGTTTAAATATCTCATAGATATTATAAATTCAACATTTCCTTTTGAGCCTTTTATAGGAGACTCAATAATTTCGCCCGTCTCATAACCTCTTTGCCTAAAAAAAAGTTCAATCTCCTTTACAATTTCCTCTCTAACAGCAGGATCACGAACAACCCCGCCTTTGCCAATCCTATCTTTACCAGCTTCAAATTGAGGCTTTATGAGAGCAAAGGTTAGAGTTTTAGAATTCATAAATTTTTCAGCGGCTGGAACTACTAATTTTAATGATATGAATGATGTGTCAATAGCTATTAGATCTACGGTCTGACCAATGGTTTGATATGGCATATAACGGATATTAGTTCTCTCGATAACAACAACCTTTGGGTTTTGTCGTAGAGACCAATCTATCTGCCCATACCCAACATCAACAGCATATACTTTATCTGCACCTGCTTTAATAAGGCAGTCTGTAAATCCTCCAGTTGATGCACCAATATCAAGACATGTCATACCAGTTACATCAACTTTAAGGTGAGTTAGGGCTTTGGCAAGTTTTAGACCTCCGCGGCTGACATAAGGAATATCAACTTGTGCAATACCTTGCTTATTCGAATCTACGCCTTTAAATGATATATTTGCATCTTGAGCCACCTTAGTTCCAGCTTTATCAACAGGCAAACCATTTACCAAAACAGTTCCTGTCATTATAATTGCCCTTGCCCTTTCGCGGGATTGTATCAGCCCCTTTTCTACTAAAAGAGTATCAAGCCTTATTTTTAGTGGTTTGTTCAACAATATTTTCTCTGTTTTTCAAGCAATTCATATTGAATAGGTTTTGGAAATTCATAAACCTTACTAATCGGTATGAAATTTGTAATTAGTGCTTCTACCATTGGATTACGATTTTTTTCGCTTCCACCAACATGATAAAAATGATCTTTGGTCAAAATATGAAAGTCAGACCAAAGGGTTTTAATATATTCATTTTCTCTGTAATCATTATGATGCCAAGTTGATAAAATGAAGTGGCCATCAAACTTTGATAAATGAGTGTAAAGTTCTGTCTCATGTTTTTCATTCCAGCCATTAAAATAATCAACGTGCCTCTCTATATAAGGTGGGTCAGAATAGATAATATCATTTTTAGCTGCCATCTTTATAGACTCTTTAAAATCTTGACAGATAAATTGATATTTACCGCTGGCAATTGTATTTGCAACCCAAGTAATTTGGTTAGTTATTTTTGTAATATATGCTTTAGCAAAACGCTCTGGTTTTCTACAAAAAGGTATATTAAACCCTCCCTTACGATTAAATCTAATCATTCCATTAAAACCTGCTCGATTCAAAAACAAAAAGTCTAAAGGGTCGTGTTCTTTATTGAATCTATCTCTAATGAAATAATAGTGATCTTCACCTTTCTCTAAAAGAACTTTACCCTCTTTTTGCAAAAATGATTTAACAATTTCGGGATTTATTTTATTAGATGCTACTTGAGAGTAAAAATTAATTAAATGTGGATTTGTATCAGATAAAATAGCTCTCTTAGGTGCAATATTAAATGCTACAGCCCCAGTTCCCATAAATGGCTCAATCCACGCACCCTTAAAACCATCAGAGATAATACTTTTAATCCAAGGTATTAATTTTGTTTTTATTCCTTGAGATTTAATAGGGGGAACATAAGTTTTGGAAATCAATCTTCTGCATCTCCTTTATAAACAATTAACGAAAGATCTCCGCCTTTATATTCAACAAACTCTCTTAGATTTGATATTTTTTTACTCCCAAGTTTATTATCTGGAATGTTGATCTTTTTGTAATTCATCCAGTATTCATCAAACCAAGACTCACCCAATTTTGAAAACATCCCATTACCATTGATGATATTATTAATGTTTTTTATACTTCCAATGTTAGAAGTATTTCCACTACCACCTTTATCACTTGCGATCTTCCATTTTTCTGTGACAAAGAACTCAATATTTTTAATCACGGAAGTAATTGATGTTAATTGTTCTATATTATGAATTTTTGTTTCATCAATTGATGAGTTCTCAACTCGATCGTAAATAATTCCTAAGCAGAAATGTCCAGAATATGAACCATAAGGGAATTGAATATTTTTATTGCTCGTTCGATTCTCAAAATATTTACCATGAGAACCAAGTGTAAAACCATTACATAAATGGGGCTTTGATGGACTTCTGTATGTTGTTTTGAAATCTACTGCAAACTTAATTGTTTGATCATCAGATTTCACAAATGATAAATCTGGATAATAATTTTGATGGTCAGCCAAAACAATATTATATCCAATATCTTGTGAAAACTTTAAAATTTTAGGAAATAGGTGGATTTCTAATATTTTTGATACTATTTTAGTGTCAGATGAGATAGTATAAACATTCTTATAAGTATCTATAAACCCTTTTATTGTCCATTGACCATCTTTGGAGCTTACTTCTTGTTTAAGAGTTTTTACAAGTTCTCGCAACTTGATAAAAAAAATATCCTTATCTGACATATAATTCCTTTTTTTGTTGAATTTTCTATTCAACCATCTCCATAACACTTTCCGCAATATAAGCTGCATCTATTTTATACTCAGCTCTAAGAGTGGCTTGCGATCCATGCTCTACAAATCTATCTTTTATACCAATTCGTTTAATATTGTAACTTAGCCGTTTCTTAAAAATACCACTATCTGTTAAAAGCTCTAAAACAGCGCTTCCAAATCCACCATCAAGAACATGCTCCTCAACTGTAATGATATTGTGAATTCTTGATGCTAAATTAAGGAGCATCTCTGAATCAAGTGGTTTTATAAACCTTGCATTTACAAGTGCAATTGATATAGTTTTTTGGCTCTGCTCTATTATATCAATTGCTTTAATGGCCTCTTGAACTGTTCTACCTGATGCCAAAATCAAGATGTCTTCTCCATCACGCAAAAGTTCTGCTTTGCCAATCTCAATCTCTTTTCTCTTTTGCATCGGTTTTTTCTTAGAATTTAAGTCTGTAAAAGATTGTGCCGCTGTAGAATCTTTAGCATAATAATTTACAACACCTTCGCCTCTGCCTCTTGGATAGCGAATTGCAATAGGTCCTTTATAATCAAGGGCTTTTTTTAGCATTAATGCAAGCTCATTTTCATCTTTTGGTGCCATTATGGTCATGTTTGGAATACTTCGTAAAAAGGAGTAATCAAACAGGCCATGATGAGTTGGCCCATCTTCACCAACAATACCGCCTCTATCTAATGCAAAAACAACATGGTGAGAATCAATACAGACATCATGCAAAATTTGGTCATAAGCACGCTGCATAAATGTGGAATAGATTGCAACTACTGGCTTCATTCCTTGAGATGCCATACCAGCAGCAAAGGTCACAGCATGTTGTTCAGCAATACCAACATCAAAGAAACGCTCTGGAAACTCTTTTGCAAATTGAGCAAGGCCTGTGCCTTCTGGCATAGCAGCAGTTATCGCTACAACTTTGTTATCTTGTTTAGCCAAATCCACCATTGTTTTTCCAAAAACTTCGGTATAGGTGGGAATAGGGGAGGGTGCTGAGGTTGACAAGTTAGAAATAGAGGTATTACCTGTAGTTATATCAAATGAACTTACGCCATGAAAATAGACAGGATTTTTCTCTGCAGGCTCATAGCCTTTTCCTTTTTTTGTTGTAACATGCAGCAATACAGGCTCATTAAGATGCTTGATATTTTCCATTATATCAATAAGATGGTTAAGCCTATGTCCGTCAATAGGTCCAAAATAATCAAAATTAAATGCCTCAAAAAGCATACCAGGAGTTACAAAGGTCTTGAAAGAATCTTCTGATTTTTTGGCAATGCGGTAAATATCATCTCCAATTCCTGGGAGAGACTTAAGAAATGCTCCAAAATCTTTTTTCATATTTTGCAAATAATTTGAAGATAGGGTGCGGCTTAAAAAAGAGGATAAAGCCCCTACATTTGGGGCTATTGACATATCGTTGTCATTTAAGATTACAATTAAATCTCTCTTAGAATCACCAGCTTGATTAAGACCTTCATAAGCAAGACCCGCGGTCATTGAGCCATCACCAATAACTGAAATCACTTTGGATTTATCTTTTTTTAGATGTTTTGCAACCGATATACCAAGTCCTGCTGAAATTGAAGTACTGCTATGTCCCACAGTAAAGGCATCGCATTGACTCTCGCTTCTTTTTGTAAAACCCGATATGCCTTTAAATTGCCTTAAAGAGTCAAAGCGATCATCTCTTCCAGTCAAAAGTTTATGTGTGTATGCTTGATGGCCTACGTCCCATATTAGACTATCTGATGGAATATTAAATACATAATGAATTGCAATTGTCAGCTCAACAACACCTAAACTTGAAGCAAGATGTCCGCCATTTTTAG
Source organism: Desulfamplus sp. (assembly GCA_015233755.1). Classification (GTDB taxonomy): domain Bacteria; phylum Desulfobacterota; class Desulfobacteria; order Desulfobacterales; family Desulfobacteraceae; genus Desulfamplus. The sequence goes on from JADFXA010000072.1 coordinate 7,429, forward strand.
AAACAACAGAGATAATTCTCTCTCTAATCTCCTTTGAAAGTGAAAGAAGTTGATTTTTAGAAAGTTTTTTTAAATCATCACCTGTTTTAATGGTTCTCAGCAGGTTCAATGAAATCTCCTAAGGAAAGTCATGTTTATATTCATCACAATTTGGAAGGTGTGAAGATATAGCTTATTAGCGTGGATTTGACAACTTTTAAAAAGTTGCAAATCTTAAAAGTTAAATGATGTGTAAAGGAATTTGCTATCGCAAGATAATCTCTGAAATATCAGGTGAAAATTCCGAATCCATTATTGCCATTTGATGACGAATATTTGAGCGTAACTTAATTGCTGGTTGTAAGCAGAACTCATCAAATTCATTAATGGAAACCGTTTTGATGTCTGGAAAAAACAGTTTTAAAAATCCACAAGCTACTCTTTGAACAGCACGGGTATCTCTTAAATCCCCAGATGATTCAGAGTGATCTTTAACAAAAGCCATCTGTTCTTGGCAACTACGCAAAGCATACAATACTTCACCAAAATAATCAGCCCTAAGAGCAAATGAATTACAAATAGAAGAAGATTCAATTCTTGGCAATTCCCAACCATGAATAAGCCCATGAAATCGATCAAGTAAGGCAGTTGCTCCTTCTCCATTTAGCCAGCTTGGCAGCTCTCTAAAATAGTTTGCATCTCTTGGTTGTCCATATTCAATTGGAATATTTCCAAGAAGAACAAATCCAGCGTCAGATGAGCCGTGAAACCCCATCACTCTAAATTCACCTGATTCAAGATAACCTTTTAAAGCACCAACAATCTCTTCTTCATCTTTTAGCCGTATTGTCTGTATTTCGTCTAAAACAATTGCATTATAACGAGATATAATGCCAGTTTGTTGCCTACTCATATCATAAAATAGTTGAGCACGAGTAACGACACCGCCACTTATTAACCATGCATGACGTGATAATTGACTAAAAATATATGATTTCCCAGTGCCTTTAGGGGCAAGTTCAATAATATTGACTCTTGGTTCTACAAGTGGAATAAGCCTTGTCAATAAAGTAATTTTTTGTTTTATAGAATATTTGTTTTCATCATATCCCATACATCTTACAAGAAGCTCAATCCATTCATTAAAAGAGAACTTTTCTCTTTGGTTGATAAAGTAGTTTAAATCAATGCTTGCTGTCTGCATTGGTTTAAATGCTGTCATTACAACTTCAAATCTATCTGTTTTCCCTTTTTGCGGTAACCATTTAAGCGTTCCGCTTCCCCATACATTGCCGAGCAATAAAAGAGGATTTTCATCTACAATATTTTCCATTACGCGGCCAGTAATATCTAAAGATGGTATTCTTAGCTGCAAATCGCCTTTGGTTGTATGAACTTTTACGC
>JADFXA010000073.1 GCA_015233755.1 Desulfamplus sp.
TTGTTTTGCTGTACCTCCGCTCATTCTTGGGCATCATTACATCACTTATAATGAGATGAAAAAATGTTGGATCTTTTAGGAAAATATCTAATCCTATTTGACCATTTTCAGCAGTTAAAACCTCATGCCCAAAGTTTCGTATAACTTTTGCTATAAGTTTGAGAACACTTTCATCATCATCAACAAGTAAAATATTCATACTCTCTCTATTCCTCTGGTTTGAATATCTTTTTTATTGCCTCCATATCTTCTATTTTAGACGGCATTAAATCAAGTTTTCGTTTTGTAAGCATTTTTATGCCAACGTCCATATCAGAGAAGAAATCCATTGTTTTAACCTTATACCTTAGCATAATCTCAAGTTTATGGGTTCTTCCATAGCGCTGAATTGAATTTAGAACCTCTGTATGGAATTTCAAAGTTGAAGGTTGTGCAACTTTGATATTTTGTTCAAGAGCAATTTGACGCAAAGCGTCCATTATAGCAGACATATCAATAGACATCGGGCATACCGCTGAGCAGGTATTGCAACCAACGCATATCCATATAGTTGATGATTTTAAAGCCTGCTCATATAAGTGCAGCTGTAAAAGCCTTATAATCCCATGAGGAGCATAATCCATTGCCTGAAAAAATGGACAGCCCCCAGCACAACATCTGCAATGATAGCAGTTATTGTAATTGACATTAGAACGTGTAATTACATCATAGCCAATGTCTTTAGAAACAATATTCAAAGGTAATTGCAAATTTTTTTCTCTGTGTTTATCCATGTTTTAATCCATTACTGCTTAAATATTGAAATAACAAGCATAAATCCAATAAAACTTGCACAAGCCAACCCTGCAACGCCGAGTAGTGAAAGCCCAAGAATGAGCGGAGGTACAGCAAAACAAAGAAGTAGTGAAGATGCAAGAATAAGTGATGCAATGATTATAGCAACTGCTATTGTGTTATTTGCCTGATGGTTAGCAGAGAGAATCTTCTCAAGACGCTGAATATCAAAGCCAATAGTTAATTTGCCTTTTCTAAGTTGGCGGATAATAGCAAGGGACTCTCTTGGCAGACTCTGAAGAAGTTTCAGAGACTCAGAAGTAACCCGGCTCATATCATCAGATATTCTTGCTGGAGAAAAACGTGCCATTTTTGCTTTTTTGATATATGGAGCCGCATGACTTATCATATTAAATTCAGGATAAATCATAGTTGCAACGCCCTCTACAGCAGTAAAAGCCTTGAGCATCAAAAATGTTTCGGGCAAAATTCTGAGCCTGTGATTTAAGGCAATTTGAACAATATCTTGAAGCATTTTACCTATATTTATCTCTTTTAACATGCTGCCTGCAAAGTAGTGTCCTGTAAAACCTGCAATATCTCTTTCTAATGCTCGTAAATTTGGCTCTTCATCATATTCAGTCAGCTCAAGTAGAAGGCGGCTTACCTGGGATATATTTTGCATCACTGTACTTGCAATGATGTCAACAAAGACCTCCCGAGTATATTGATCCACAAAACCCATGATACCAAAATCAACTGGGCAGAGCACATTATCAGGAAGAACAAATATATTTCCCGGATGTAGATCTGCGTGAAAAAAACCATACTCAAGAACCTGAGTTAGAATAAAATCAGCCCCTCGTTTTGTTAAAAGTTTTCTATCATACCCCTTAGCATCAAGAGTTTCAACCTCTGAAATTTTTATTCCATCAACATACTCCATTGTCAATATCGAACAAGTTGTATGTTCAAGATAGACTTTTGGGATATAAATTCCATGAATGCTTTTAGAATCACAGTTATAGTTATTGTGGCTATTGGTAGTGTTAGTATTCTCAGTGCTATTGGAAATATTAGTAGATGTGTTATATGGAAACTGCCTTGAAACTCTTATTATATTTGAAGCTTCAAGAGTGTAATCAAGCTCTCTTTCAAGTGTTGCTGCAAATTCTTGAACAATCTTAACTGGTTTGAAAAAAGAGAGATCCTCAATATGCCGCTCCATTAATGTTGCAAGATGTAAGAGAATTTCTAGATCAACTTCTATTAGCTTTTTTATGCCAGGTCTTTGGATTTTAACTGCTACTTTCTCGCCAGTTTTTAAAACAGCTCGATGAACCTGGCCAATTGAAGCAGAGGCAAATGGAGTCTCTTCGATAGATTCAAATGGATTATCAATTTTACCTGATAGTTGTGTAATGAAGTTTACGCTATTTTGACCTATTTTTTCTGATACACTACCTAAACTCCAGCTGCCTCTTGACCTAAATTCTGATGAAAGTATTGATTTTACTTCTGAAAAGCTAAACGCTGGGACATTATCTTGTAATTTTTCAAGTTCGTGGATAAAAGGAAGAGGAATAAGATCTGGTCTTGTGGATAAAATCTGTCCAAATTTGATAAAGGTAGGTCCAAGCTCTTCAAAAATAAGTCTCACTCTCTCCTGTGGAGTGAGCCTTTCAACCCTTTCCCGTTTTTTTCTCGAAATCATCTGAAGACCAACCTCAAGATATTGGTCAATCTTCAGAATATCGATAATATTATCAAATCCGTATTTAAATAAGATTGTAAGTATTTGGCGATACCGATTTACATGCCTATATGTTCTTCCGATAATGCCGATACTTCTAAAATTTAGCATGATTTCAATAAACTGTTAGAATCACATGGTGCCGGCATAAGCCCTTCAGGTAACTGATGGCTATCTGTATCTAAATCATTTTGTTCATCATTTTCTCCAGCATTAGACTCCAAATCAAAATGGTGGCTTAACGTGCTAAGATAGTCATGCTGAATACTATCTTGTTGAATCTGTTCGTTCTTCTCAGCTTCATTATCATTAGATAGATATGAGAAATTGTCAGATGGTGGAAATTGGAAAACATCTGACATTTTTTGAGTATTTTGTGATTCGATGCTATTTGGTGAGTTAATCAAGTTAGCATTCAATAGCTTAGGCAGGCTATTACTTGGTGATTCAAACATACTGTTATCGCACGATTTAAGTAAACTATCTTTATATGTCCAATCTCCCCAAATGGTTTCAATAATCTGCTCATAAAGAGGATAGATAAGCTCATTTGCAGCCTTACCATAAAGCAGATCAATATGGTTTGCACCCTCAATTATAAAATCAATCAACTGACTCTTCTCATCAGTGATTTCCACCTTGTTAAGATCATCTACACTCTCAATTCTATACACTTTTTTCACTTTATGAGGATAAAATTCTGAGTATTTCATGTTATCAATAGGAGCAAGTGGGTCTTTACTTCCCCAAAAATGGAAAAGAGGAATATCAGCAGGAAAAAATTGAAAGCAATCTGAATAGTTAAGATTACTGTTATCCATTCTCTTGAATCCTGTGCCATCATAAATTGATCGCAAAAGCTGAAATCCAATACCAAGAGGAATAGATTCTGTAGCAGTTTTAAGATAACGTTCAATGAAAAACTTGTCGTCTTTATGGTTTTCAAACGAAATCAAAAAATTTATATCACCTATATTGTTATTATAGATAGCACGAGTAATATCCTTGAGAATTGGCAAATCTGTTACTACTCTTGAAAACTCCTGAATCGGAATGTGAGATAAATTGAAAATGCGTGTCAAATGGTTAAGCCAGAGGCTTGCGGGAAACAAAATATGTGATGTTTTATTGAAAAATCTGGGAGAACCAAGAGAGATTATCCCCTTAACCATGTTCATATTATTTTTAGCATCAATTTTTGAAGGAAGAACCTTGTTTAGAACTTTTTTCTCCTCTTTAGATAAAAATCTTAATTTATCATAATTAAGGCGTAACGCCCAGTTAAGCACCATACTTTCAGATACCATTCCGCCCATACTATGTCCCATCAAAATAGATGGTTTACCACAGCTCCTTGAATAGGTAAATTTCAAGACAGCCGGCAGATCATAGTCAATCAAGGTATCTACAGTGTAATAAGGATCAAACCGTCCCGTGTTTATTCCCATTCCACGAGGATCAAACAGATAAACCCACATACCAGCATCAGCAAGATCCATTGACATTGAATAGCGGTTACTCAGATGAAAACACCTGCTATTATTGGCAAAACCTGGGACAAGTATTACAGATGGCCTATTATCACCAGCAGTGACATCTTCCATGCTCACAAAACGCTGAAAACGTATCTCTTTTCCTTCTTGAGTAAAATCACGATAAAAGACCGTCGCGTAATCTCCACGACCATTATTTTCACGCTCGTTTATTTCAGTTTCAAAATAGATTGGCTGTTTATCTTGCTTTAAAGACTCTCTTAAAATAAACCTACGGTTTGCCTCATCTAAAATTGGCTGAATAAATACGGGGTTAATGTTAAAATGCTTCAATGCAAGATGGGTAAGAGTTCTTGCATTTAGCAAGATTACATTTTCAGTTAATTTTATTTTTCCCTTGTCAAGCTCTTGAGCAATAGCAGCTTTGATCTCGTCTCGCGGTATTGTTGTATGTGCAGCATGTTTGAAAATATGGTATAAAATAAGGGCGAGCTTGCCCACAGCGTGAATTCTAACTTCACGCTGATTATGAATAAGCTCGCGAGACACTGGTAAGCCAAGACTCAACTGCCCTTTGTAGATTTTACTATAAGTGTTATAGCCTGCATTTATAATTCTTGCAGGTATATCATTTATAAGCATTCGGGCAGCAGACTCTTTGAGTTTTATAGCACTTTTAATTATCTTCATTTTTCTTAGTTTTTTTAAGAGCAAAATCTTTTACCCTTGCAATATCATCTTTAGTTAATACACCATTCACGCCAGATATGGCTGAAAGCTGCATTCCATGTTTAAGACCAAGTTTATAAATCTCTTTTACCTTTTTCCACTCAGTATTGCTGCCTGTGGTAAAATCTTCAAAACGTCCCTCAAGGGCAAGAATAATCGTCTCAGCAAGACCTGCATATACAGCTTTGGGAGGCAGCCCTATATCTTTCATCTCAATATTATCCCCGGGAAGAAGAATTTCACCACCTGTTATTATAAGCACATCTTGACGTTTAGCAGCCTCTTCTTTGGAAAAAATCATTGGACGTGTAATATCGGTGATTACGCAGCCCGATTTCACTCTCATAATATCAAGAGGTTTTTCAGCACTTGAGCTTGCAGCAACAATGACATCCATCTTATCTATATTTGTATCAGCCATTGTTGATACATTAACAATAACTTCTGGATTCTCTTTTTGGATAGTCTCCTGAAGTGCTAAGAGCTTTGCCATGTTGCGACTAACAAGATAGAGCTCTTCAAATGCTGTAGCAAGAAGTCTTGCACAAATTGAGCCAACATCACCAGTTGCCCCGATAACCATTGTTTTTGCCCTAAGTATCTTGTTGTGTTTGAGCTTCACAAGTCCCATCTGACGGACTGCCTCAGCCGATGCCCAAAGAGCAGTTGATGCTGTGTAACTATTACCTGTTGTTACAGGCAAGGCCGCATATTTACCAATATCAATGCTTGTCCCTTCAAGTGTTTTGGGTAACACACTTATACCCATAACCTGTGCACCCAAGGCTTTTGCCTTCTCTGCTGCTTGAAGGATTTTTTTGGTTGTAAATTCAGGGCTTTTAGATTGCATCTGCTCTGGAGTCTCACCAAGTGCGATAAGCCAACCTTCAGCCTCAACACCAACAGGAGATTTTATTCCAGTTACTTTAGAGTAGATAAATGGAGGTGAAAAAGCTATCAACTTTTCAATTACACCCATTGTTTGCGGCACGATTTCTGTAATTACCTCAAGAGCTTTAAACTTTTTTAAATCTTCTTGTGAAAGAGGGTGGATAAGATAAGCAAACCTATTTATACGCCTCTCTTCATCTTGAGGATAGATTATTCTTGGCTCTAAGTGCTGCTCGCTTATAACTTCAAGCAGATCGTCTTTAAGTCCAGAGGTTTTGGGAATATTAAGAGCTGAGACCATAAGAGCTTCTTGAACTGAGACACCAACCACCCTGTCAATTATCTTGGGTGTGGTGTCAATAATCATTGCAGCACCTTTTGATTTTAATATCTCAAGTCTATCCTCATAAGCAGTTGTGGTTATTACAACTTTATCTTTAAGTTCTCCTTCATCAAAATAATTCACATATTCATGAAAATCATTATAAGGAATTACAATAACAGTGGCATTTTTAATTGCACGCTGAAGAACATAGGAGGTTGCTTTTTTAATCTGTTTTTGCTCAGAGAAAAGATCTCTTCCCTTTGAAAGAACTCCCGGAACAAAACTTAAAGGGCGGTGAATACGATTTGCATACTGGTTTAAAGAGTCTATGGAATTTAAAACTTTAGGGATAGCATTCTCAAAAATGGGGTCAGCAAAGCTTAAATTTTCAGTATATTCACTCATAACATTGACAATTTTTTCACTTGCCATACCAGAACAGAAAAGGACCCTTGCGTTTGTAAAAAAATTATTTCCAAGCTGAAATTGAGCATGACGAATACACCACTCATGGCTGACCCTTCTTAAGGTTTCTCCAGTTGTTACTGGTGTTGTAAGAGTATTTGCGACTTTAAGAAGCCTTTTAATATCTTTATTCATAATGGTTCTTGAACCTTGACCATAGAGATATTTTATTGCACTTAATGAGATTACATCTGCTTTTTTATTCCACATTAAAAGCAGATCTTCTGCTTTTTTTAAATCTCCATCAGTTCCAAACCGCTTAATTGTAAATTGCTGACCCAAAAACTCTGTCTCTATAGTGTAGTTATCGCTTGATGGCCCAAGACTTATATTTGTAATGTGTTTCAAAGTTCAACTCCCCCTGATATATTGATATGAAAATTATGATTCATGTTAAATAGTCTCTTCAACTGTGTTTTCATTAGTTGAGTGTCCACTACCAGTAATTTCAGCCTCATTGTCATCAGTTGCAGTTTCACTGATATTTTCAGCAGCATCTAAACCATCATCGTCAGTAGCTTTATCACTATTATCTTCAATATCTTCAGTTATAACATCATCTGTATTAACCGCCTCAACTTTGCTGGAAGTAGCTATAGTTGTAGAATCTTCATCTTCATTATCAGACATCGTTGACTCATCTGATAGTGGCTCATCTATAAAGCTGCCGTCTTTAGTATCAGTGTATGATGTTGCTTTTTTCTTTGCCCCATCAGAGCCAACCGCAACTCCATCAGGAGACCATGTTTTTCTGGCTTCCAATGCAAGCTCTTTTACCCTTAAAATATCTTCATCAGTAAACACACCATTAACACCAGAAATAGCGGCAAGTTTCATACCATGTTTCAGACCAAGTTTATAAATCTCTTTTACCTTTTCCCACTCAATATCGCGTCCAACAGTAAAAACTTCATAACGCCCCTCAAGAGCAAGAACAATAGTCTCAGCAAGACATGCATAAACAATTTTTGGTGGAAGACCTATATTTTTCATCTCAGGGTTACCGGGAAGCTCAATTTCACCAGATTCAATTACAAGAACATCAGGACGCTTTGCCACCTCTTTAGGAGGTAAATCCAAGGGACGTGCAACATCAGTAATTACGCAGCCAGGTTTTACCTTTGTGATGTCAAGAATTTTCTTTCCAGCCCCAGATGTTGCTGTTACAAGAACATCCATATCATGGAGATATTTATCAGGATTGGTGGTGATCTTTATTTTAACATCAGGTGTCTCATCTAATATTGACTGCTGAAGAGCCATAAGTTTTGCTGTATTTCTTCCACCAAGATAGACCTCATCAAATGCTTTTGCCAAAAGTCTTGAGCAGACCGACCCAATAGCTCCAGATGCCCCAAGCACCATTGTCTTTGCCTTGATCTTTTTTCCCTTTTCAACTTCAATAAGTCCCATACGGCGAACAGCGTCAGCAGCAGCCCACAAAGCACCAGAAGCACTGTAGCTGTTACCTGTGGTAATTGGCAGCTCTGCTTTTTTTGCAACTGTAACACCAGCATCTCCAACAACTTTTGTAAATGCACCAAGCCCCATTATCTGGGCACCAAGACGTTTGGCCATTCTGGCAGCTTGAAGAAGGCGTTTGTAAGTAAATTCAGGGTCATGGGCAAGCATCTGTTTTGGTGTGCCGCCAATGGTGATAAGCCACCCTTCTGTTTCAGCACCTGTTGGAGATTTGACACCTGTTACACGAGAATATATCCAAGGAGGTGCATAAGCCACAACCTTTTCAACAGCATCAAGAAATGCTGGCGGAGTAAATCCTGCAATTGCATCAACGAGTTTGTCTTTTTTAAGGAACTCTTTTGAAAGAGGATGGATAACAAATGCAAATCTGTTTATTCTCTTCTCTTTTCCAGATGGATATACAATACGTGGATCCATTCTTTGGGTGCTTATGATTTCAAGCAAATCATCATCTCTTATTTGATTACGTTTTTTCCCAAGCGATGCAATAATAAGAGCTTCAAGTACATTTGGCCCTACTACTCTCTCCAATATTTTTGGTGTTGTATCAATGATAACATTTACACCTCTCTCCTTAAAAAATGCCACCTTTTCATCTGTAACTGTTGATGTGATAATAGTCTTCCCACCAAGTTCTTCAAGAGTTGCCTTACCAATGTAGTTATCAAAGTCATAAGATGGGATAACAATAACATCAGCCTTCTGTAAAGCTCTTCGCATTATATATTCATTCCACGCTCTTGTAGGAATAACTGAAGTCGCAAGTTTTTTACTTGGCACCCATTGCAAAATTTCATGGCTTCCTTGAGCATACTTTTCAAGACCAGTAAATGAGTTAATAAATTTTGAGATGCCATTTTCTAAA
>JADFXA010000074.1 GCA_015233755.1 Desulfamplus sp.
AAGAGAAAGGGTTCTCATGGATATGGCTGATCGCCAAAAACTTGAGGCGTAATCTTAATTATTTAAATACCTGTGATTTATCACGGAGGAGAGCCAAACACTGATTTTATATGAAAATCAACAAATAATCTCTTCTGTTTTCTGCCAGATTTTTCATAAAAAATGATAAATCCTCAACGAAGGAGGAAAGTATGTCTAAATTAATAGCATTTGCAGCTATTCAGGGTGGATATAAGGTTGTTTCAGAGGTGGAGGGTCTTTACAGAAATGCTCTTCAAACCTATAATGCAGATACAAAAGTTGAATTTCCTAATACTGGATATTATCTCCCAGTAATTTACTCTCTTACAGGTCTTAAAGTAACTAATCTGGAGAATCTCAAGAAACCACTTGAATTTGCCAGAGGTCTTTTGCCACCTCATGTAAAGAGCAAAAACCATCTTCCATATCTTGGACCTCTTCTTGATGCAGGTATGGCTGGTATTATTGCCTATGAAGTCAAGGAAGCTATAAGATCTGTAACAAATCCTGATTTTTATCATCCACATGAAGATCCTGATCTTGAAGCAGGAAAAATCTGGACAGGTCCTGCTGATGACATCATTTTGAGAAAACGTGGTGTTGAGTTTGTTGATGGTTCTGCCCCAGGTTTTGCAGCTATTGTAGGAGCTGCTCCAACACCTGAAATTGCAAAGATGATTGTTGAAGATTACCAGAAAAAGAATCTTTATATTTTCTGTGCTGCTAACCATAATGGCCAAACTGTAATTCAACAGTTGATTGAAGCTGGTGTTCAAATTGGATGGAATACACGTATTGTTCCTTTTGGCCCAGATATTTCATCTGCTGTATTTGCGCTTGGTTTTGCTAACAGGGCTGCTATGGCTTTTGGTGGTGTGCAACCAGGTGATTACAGAAAAATTCTGATGTATAACAAAGATAGAATTTTTGCCTTTGTAAATGCTTTGGGTGATATTGGAACCGAGTGGGGCGTTGCCGCTGCTGGTTGCGTAAACTGGGGCTTCCCAACAATTGCAGATACAGATATTCCTGAAATTCTACCAACTGGTATCTGCACTTATGAACATGTTGTAACCAATGTTAAACATGAAGAGATGTGCCAGAGATCAATAGAGATCAGAGGACTAAAGGTTAACGTAACAGAGATTAATATTCCATGTGCTTTTGGTCCTGCTTTTGAAGGTGAGCGAGTAAGAGGTGCGGATCTCTATGCACAGTGTGGCGGTGGAAAGACTCAGTGTACAGAGCTTGTAAAGATGGCACAGATGAACGAAATTGAAGATGGAAAAGTTATTGTGGATGGTCCTGATCTGGGCGATCTCAAAGAAGGTGCAACTTTCCCACTCGGAATTTATGTCCAGATTGCAGGACGTGAGTTTCAAGAAGATTTTGAGCCAATTATGGAGCGTCAGATTCATCACCTTATCAACTATATCCAAGGCATAATGCACATAGGACAACGTGATATTTCATGGGTTCGTATAAGCAAAGCCGCAATTGATAAAGGCTTTACACTCAAAGATATTGGCGTTGTTCTTCATGCAAAATTTCATCAAGATTTTAAGAAGATTGTTGATAAAGTCCAAGTCACTCTTTACACCAAAAAAGATGACGTTGACAAAATGACAGCAAGGGCAAGAGCAGAATATCAGACTCGTGATGCTCGTGTTGACAAGATGAAAGACGAAGATGTTGAGACTTACTACTCATGCACGCTCTGTCAGTCATTTGCTCCAAGCCATGTCTGTTCTGTAAGCCCAGAAAGAACGGGTCTTTGCGGTGCTTACAACTGGATGGATTGTCGTGCATCTTATGAAATCAACCCAACAGGTCCAAACCAACCAATTGAAAAAGGCGAGTGTATTGATCCAAAACTTGGACAGTGGAAAGGTGTTAATGAGTTTATTCAAAAGGCCTCAAGAGGTGCAATTACCCATTACAACTTCTACTCAATGGTGTACGATCCAATGACCACCTGCGGTTGCTGTGAATGTATCGCTGCAATGCTTCCATCATGCAATGGCGTTATGACTGTTGGTCGTGATTACACTGGAGATACTCCATGCGGTATGAAGTTTACAACGCTTGCTGGTGTAATGGGCGGTGGTGCATCATCTCCTGGATTTGTTGGACACTCCAAACACAATATTACCCAAGGCAAATTTATACTTGGTGATGGTGGACTCTTAAGAATGGTCTGGATGCCAAAGATGCTCAAAGAAGAGCTCAAAGACCGTATAATGAAAAGAGGAGCCGAAATGGGTGTTCCAGATCTTTATGATAAGATTGCTGACGAAACTGTAGGAATCACTGAAGAAGAGATTCTTCCATTCCTCCAGCAAAAAGGACATCCAGCACTTAGTATGGAACCTCTGATTGGATAATTATTTGTCTTCTAATTAGATAGTTATATAATTTATAATTAAATACATGTAGATGCTCATAAATAAAACTTATATAGAGACAATTTGCAAATTCTCTCTATATAAGTTGAAATTGCCTCTACATTAAATAATATATTAAAGAGGAGATAACAATGGCGTTAACCGGAATACAGATATTCAAACTCCTTCCTAAGACAAACTGCAAGGAGTGTGGTGTTCCCACCTGCCTTGCCTTTGCCATGAATTTGGCATCCGGAAAGGCTGAATTAGACAGTTGTCCTTATGTTTCAGAAGAAGCAAAAGAGAAACTTGCCGAAGCATCAGCACCTCCAATTCGTCCAGTAAAACTTGGAAAAGGCGTGCGTCAGAGAGTAACAGGTGGTGAGACAGTCCTTTACAGACACGAAAAAACCTTTTTTAACCCAACCGTTCTTGCTGCAACAATCCCTTCAGATATAGATGCTTCTGCTCTTGATGCAAAACTCAAAGTCTTTAATGCTTTTCAGTATGAGCGTGTAGGGCTTAACTTAAGACCAGAACTTATTGTCGTAAAAGATACTGGCAAAGGTGCTGCTGCTTTTGCTGCTACTGCTAAAAAAATTGCTTCAGAATCTGAGTTCAACGTAGTGTTAATGACAGAAGATGTTGATGTTATGAAAGCTGGCGTTGAAGCTGCTGGCTTTAAACGCCCTCTTATTTGCGGTGCAACCGCTGCAAACATTGATGCTATGGGTTCTATTGCAAAAGCAAACGATCTTCCTATTGCTGTTAAAGCAGATTCAGTAGCAAATCTTATTCCTTTGACAGAAAAACTTACAGGAATGGGAATTAAAGATATTGTTATTGATTCAGGCTCAAGAGAGATTAAACAGGCTCTTGAAGATCAGGTGGCAATTCGCCGTGCTGCATTAAAAACTGGCAATAAAGCACTTGGTTTCCCAACTATTACATTCCCATGTGAGATGGCTTCCAACCTTGATATGGAGACCCTTATCGCTGCTATGTTTGTAGCAAAATATGGCGGAATTGTTGTTTTATCTGAATTTAGACCAGAATCTATTTTCCCACTTCTTCTTGAAAGGCTCAATATATTTACCGATCCACAAAGACCAATGACAGTTACTGAAGGTATTTACCCAATTGGTAATCCAAATGAGAATTCACCAGTAGCTGTAACAACAAACTTTGCATTGACTTACTTCATTGTATCTGGCGAAATAGAGGCAAGTAAAGTACCATGCTGGCTGCTTATTAAAGATTCTGAAGGTCTTTCTGTTCTTACAGCTTGGGCAGCTGGTAAATTTGGCGGTGACGATGTTGGTGCTTTTGTTAAGAAATCTGGTATCATGGACAAAGTTGCTCATAAAGAGCTTATTATCCCGGGTTATGCTGCTGCAATTGCAGGCGATGTTGAAGAAGAGCTTCCTGGCTGGACTATTACAGTTGGACCAAGAGAGGCTGCCCATCTGCCAGCGTTCCTTAAAACAAAATAGATATAAGTATTATTTACGGCGTAAAATTTAGCCACTTAATGAAATTACAGGGGCGGTAAATCAACTTTTGAACTCTATCGTCCCTTTTTTTCATATAAAAATTTAAGATAAAAAAGGAATAATAACAATGATACTTTTCGGAGAAAGTTTGAATGTAATTTCCAATGTTATTGGAAAACAGTTCAAAGAGCCTGATCCAGCAAAACGTAATCCAGAGCCTATTCAAAAAGAAGTTATAGAGCAGAAAGAAAAGGGAATGGATTACATTGACATCAACCTTGGGCCTGCAAAGAAATTTGGTAAAGAGCTTATGCCTTGGGTAATTCAGGTTGTTCAAGAGGCGGTTCCAGGAATGCCTCTTCTCTTAGATACATCAAATATTGATGCTATTGAAGCTGGTCTCAAAATTATCAAACCAGCTAACAAACCCCATATCATCAACTCAATCATGGCAAGACCTGAAAGATATGAAGTTATGGTTCCAATGGCAGCTAAATATGATGCGGACTTTGTAGCTCTCATGTGGGGACCAGAAGGTCTTCCAAGAGATGAAAATGAAAGAGCTGCTCTTGCTGTTGAGCTTCTTTACTATGCAAATGAAGCTGGTATTTCCAATGAACGTATCTGGGTTGATGGTATTGTAACTCCAGTAAATATTCAGCAGCCGCAGGCAATCAGCCTTATGACTTTTCAAGGAATGCTCCAAGATATTGCCCCTGGTGCAAAAAGCACTTGCGGTCTTTCTAATATTTCAAATGGTCCTCCAAGCCACTTAAGACCAATTTTGAATCAAACCTATATGGTTATGCTCCAGAAATATGGTATGGAGTCTGTAATTTCCGATCCTCTTGATACCAAACTCACAGAGATTGCTAAAGGCAAACGTCAAGATATTGTTGATCTTATTTATGGAATTATGGACGGTAATCAGCCAAATATCGCAACTCTTTCAAAAGAGATGCAAGATTATACAAAGACGGTAAATGTTATTCTCGGCAATACACTTTACTCAGATTCATGGCTTGAAGTTTGATATTTTGACTTATTATTTCAGCCTTTTTAAATAATATAATTTCAATAACAAACATTTTAGACATCTCATAATTAAAAACCCCTTCCTTAATTTAAAAGAGAGGGGTTTTTAGTTTGAGTGTAAATTTTAAATCAAAAAATTACACTCTTTTAATGTGATTGGAAAAATAATAATGGGAACAGATATAGATATAAAAAAAGAATGGGTTTATGTAGTCGTCCAAGACCCAGAGACAGCATCTGAAGAGTTAATGGGATTTGTGTTATCTTCTAATTCAAATGGTATTCAGCAACCATTTATTCCAGCGTTTGAAACAAAAGAGGAGGCTCAACAGTGCTTTCTTTTAATGCCCAAAGATTTAATGAAAAAAAAATATGAGATTCAAGCAATTATAAAAGATGACCTTCTCTATCATGCAAAAACAAATGGGTATAAAGTTTTTATGATGGATGAAAAGAGCCATCTTAAAAAAGAGATTACTTTTTAGCACCTAATTATTTACAGAAAAAATTAGAGGAGTTAATAACAATGGATTTCAAAGAGATGGCATCAAATATTGGATTGGAAGAGGAAGAGTTTGTTGAGCTATTAGAGATGCTTGTTGATGTCTCTATTACAGACCTTATCAATTTCGAAACAGAATTTTCAGCTGGCAACTATATTGAAGCAGCTATGGCAGCTCATTCTATCAAAGGAGCATCTGGTAATCTTGGACTGACAGATATATCTACGGCTGCGGCAGAACTTGAAAAAGCAGCAAAGAACAGTAATCAGAGTCTGATCTCAGAAAAAATCTCTTTTTTAAAAAGTCAGTTCAAGATAATTAAAGAGGCTCTAAAAAGATAATATTTATTCTAAACAAAGAGACTTCAAATCAATGTAATCAATCATTTTAGAAAAAGCTCTTTGCCATTACAAGCTGTTCTTAGAGCTACTTCAGATAGCGGAATATCAAGAATCTTTGATATGGCAGTTGCAACCATGAAAATATTACAAGGTTCATTTAATCCTATCTGGAAAAGTTTTGTAGCCCATTTAGGATTAGGTGAACCAGAGTAAATACGGTCTCGATTTTCAGATTCTAAATCAGGATAGTAAGGTAAGATAGCAGGACTATCTGTTTCAATCAAAAGTCTTTCAAGTGAAACTTTTTTTAATGCTTTCTGTACCTTCTTATTGTTAGGATGTGTTACTGAACCAGAAAATGATATATAAAAACCATATTGCTCAAGAATTGGTATCATATCAGCAGAACCAGAATAAGAGTGAATAACTCCACCATCGCAGATTGGTCCTATATGTTTGATAATTTTGATTAATACATCCCACCCTCTACGTATATGGATTGAAACAGGAATATGTAACTCTTTTGCCATGCCAAGTTGAGCTTTAAATATTATCTCCTGCTTCTTTTTATCAATATTTTTAAGAACATGGTCTAAACCTATCTCACCTATAAAAGGTTTAGCATGCTTGTAACAATTAGATTCTATATTAAGATATTTCTCTAAATCATAGAACCACTTTTCAGAAACATCTTCAACAAACCATGGATGAACTCCAAAGCAAGGGATTATATTCTCATATGTTGAAGCAATATGAGCTACGGCTTCCCAATCTGCCTCTTTTGTCCCACAGCATACAATAGTGCCGCCGCTGTTTTCCTTCCATCTTGATATAATACCATCAATATCCCATACTATTTCTGGCTCTTGAAGATGGCAATGTGCATCGAAAAAGCTAAAGCCTCGATCATTATTAACGCTAATATTATTAATACTTGGGATTTTATTCATTAAGATTAGAAAAAGTTAAGAAATCAAAAGGGTTTAATTCTTAAGTTGGCTAAAAGTTAGAAGAAGTTTTAAGGAAAAAATAGATTGGAAAAATAGGTTTATTCAAGTTCAATTGTTTCGTGACCAAGACGTCTTGTCATAAGGCGTGCGATTGCATCTGCTGGCGTACTGTTTTCATACAAAGCCTTGTAAACTTCATTAATAATTGGTAATTCGATATTGAGTTTTTTAGCAAGATTATAAACAGACTTTGTATTTCTTACACCTTCTGCAACAGTGAGTCTTTTATCTTGTATCTCAGAAATTGTCATTCCCTGACCCAACTGTTTTCCAACAGTGTAGTTTCGGCTTAAATCTCCAGTACAAGTTAAAATAAGATCTCCTACTCCTGAAAGCCCAGCAAATGTATGAGGCTTTGCACCCATCTTCATTCCAAGCCTTCTAATTTCAGCAAGCCCACGTGTAATTAAGGCTGCTCTGGTGTTTAAGCCTAAATCCATACCATCTACAAATCCTGCGGCAATAGCAATAACATTTTTAACTGCACCACCAATCTCAAGGCCAATTGGATCATCATTTACATAAACCCTCAGATATTCTGTAGCAAAGATATGTTGAATATGCGTTGCTACATTAATATCTTTTGAAGCTACGCTTATTGCAGTTGGAACTCTATTTGCAACCTCTTTAGCAAAACTTGGACCCGAGAGAACCACTATTTGATTCTCGTTTAAAACAGGAATTGACTCGAGTATAACTCCCATCATTGTCAGATACGAACAATCTTCTATGCCTTTTGATGCAGTAATCACGATAGTATCACTCAAAATAGATTTATTTATTCGATTGGCAATTTGACGCATAGTATGAGAAGGGACAACAATCAAAAGAATGTTGTTATACTTGACTACTTCTTCAAGATTATTTGTGGGAATAATGTTGTTGGAAAGTTGTATATTGGGTAAAAATAGTTTGTTTTCACCGTATTTGAGAATATCCTGCTTTACTTCCGGCTCATAAGCCCATAGAGAAACTGCATACCCTTTTTCAGCTAAAAGATTAGCAAGAGCTGTTCCCCAACTTCCTGCCCCTATTACACCAATCTTTTGCACTTCATTTTTATTATAGAGCATGTTTAGTATTACTTATATAGTCTATAAAGAGAGAAGAGTGAGGCATATTGTAAGAAAATTCTCTTCTGGTATTTCTGTTCCACTGTTTGTTCAGCATGGCAACATGCTGAAAGAAAATATTTCTGAATTTTTTGGGAAGTGGAGTTCCCTGGGGTAATTTAAGTTTCCTGTAATCTATATATCTATTATTTACAATGAAACCTAAGTGCAAATGAGGACCAGTAGCATAACCCGTAGCACCAACATAACCTATAATATCTCCTTTGGAAACTTTCTTATTTACTTTCATACTTTTATGAAATTTTGACAAATGCATATATTCGCTAATACCTCTACCTGGGTGCTCAATCTTTAAATAATTCCCAGCAGATTCTGCATAGCCTTTAAATATAACAACTCCGTCTCCTACGCTTTTTATTGGTGTTCCTGTTGGTGCAGCGTAATCAATACCATTGTGAGGTTGAAACATCTGTTTTATAGGATGCAATCGTCTTGCAGAAAATCCAGAAGCTACCTCTTTGTACCTAAGTGGTTCCTTTAAAAAAGATGATTCAAGGCTATTACCTTTTTCATCGTAATAGCCATGTTTACCGTTGTAAGTAAAACGATATGCTTGATAGCTTTTCTTTTTTGATGTGATTATAGCAGCAGTTATGACACCAGTTTTAACTAATTTATCATTTATATATTTTTCTTGATATGCAATCTGAACAAGATCTCCTGTCTGAATATTTGATAGGGCAGGAGTATTTTTGAATATTGATGATAAATGATTAATAAGTTTTTTATTAAGTCCCATCTTAACAAGAGTCTTGCGAAGATTACTTTTCACAATTCCTGCAACTTGTTTTATCTTTACGCTTGATTCTATATCCGCGGTATTTTGTATTCCAGATGTTTTACTATCAA
>JADFXA010000075.1 GCA_015233755.1 Desulfamplus sp.
TGCCTCATCATCAACTACAAGAATTCTTGATTTTTCGCTAAACATTCAATGCTTCCTTATTCCTAATTCGTTTAAATCTGATTTGTTTCCAATCTGGTTATGAGTTTTTCAAGCTCTTTTTCAGCACCACCAAAATCAAGGTCATCAACATATTTCTTTATGGATTTAAGATGTTCAGGTAATATGTGTTCCTCAAGTGAGTCAAGTAATGGCTCAATGCCATCTGTGCTATATTGTTCTATATTTTCTTTTAACTGATTAATAATTGATCTGATTGCATCTATATTTTTTATGTTTTTCCTTTTATCTACTTTCTCATCTAATGTTTCTTCGTCTGTATCTGCTTCAAAATCTATTACATCTATTTGATCACTCTTTTTTAAATATTTAGATTTCAATAACTCTATCTCATTTAAAGTGTTTTCTAAAGATTTGGAGAGAATAGGAATAGTGTTTTTTATATCCATAATTGGCGATTTATCTTTTTCCGTAATTGGCGATAAATCCCCACTTTTCAACTTATGAAGTGCCAAATTGATTTGGGTTGCAATTTGAGCTAAATTTTTAAGAGATAGATTTGCAGCAACTCCTTTTACAGCATGGGTGATTTTATATGCTTCCTCAATATCAGTCTTTTTTTCCTCAATATTATTATTTTTTGAGGTGTTATCTTTTGTAGTACTATCATCAAATTTATCAAAACTTATAAGCCCTGAAATTTTTGGCATAACATTGCCATAATCATCAGCAAATTTACTTAATGCTTGAATGTAAACTGAAACATCCTGCCATCTTTTTAAACCATCTTCAAAATCTATATATTGAGAGTTGTGAGTTAGGTTTGATTGGCTGATTGATTCTGCTTTTTTAATTAATTCTGAACTGTTTGAATCTAAACTTGAAAATTCTAAACCCGAAGATTCAGAATTTGGAATATATTTATCCATTGTTTTGGCAAGTTCGTTAAAGTCAATCGGCTTGCCAACAAAAGAGTCCATACCAGTAGTAATAAATCGCTTAACTTCATCTTTCATTACACTTGCGGTTAGAGCAACTATTGGAATATGTCCACCTCTAACCTCTTCTATTTGACGAATTTTAATAGTAGCTTCAATTCCGTCCATCTCAGGCATGTGGACATCCATTAAAATTATATCAAATTTTTCCTTCTCAAAAGCATTGACCGCTTCTAACCCATTCTTTGCAAGAGTTACATCATGCCCTTGAAGTTTTAACCGGGTTTTCACTAAAAGTGCGTTTGCATCAACATCTTCTGCAACAAGTATTTTAAAAGTGCGGGCAGACCTAAAAGAGCGATCAGAGCCGCGACTACCAATTAAAGGTGTTCCTCCCAAAGATGTTAAAATAGTGTCTGAGATTGCTGATGGCTCATCAACCTTTAACAATGGTAATGTAAATTCAAAAATACTTCCTTTACCCTCTTGGCTTTCTACCCATATTTGACCGCCCATAAGCTCCACAATCTGCTTTGATATGGTTGTTCCTAAACCAGTCCCGCCATATTTTCTTGTAGTTGAGCTGTCTGCTTGAGTAAATGGTTCAAAAATATTGGCAATGCGATCTTGTGCAATCCCAATTCCTGTATCTTCAATAGTAAAATGAAGAAGCATAGAACTATCTACCAGACCCTCCGGCATAACCTTTAATGTTACATTGCCTTTATGGGTAAATTTAATTGCATTACCAACAAGATTTATTATAACCTGCCTTATTCTCAAAGCATCTCCAGAAAAGACACAAGATAGGCTGTCATGGATACTGTAACTAAACTCGACTCCTTTTTCACGGGCTTTTATATCCATGATTTGAAATATCTGTTCAATTAACCTGTTCAAACTAAACTCAACATTCTCAATTACAACTTTTCCGCTCTCAAGTTTGTTCATATCAAGAATGTCGTTTATTAAAGAGAGTAAACCTTTAGCAGAGTTATGGGCAGTAGAGAGCTGTTTTCGTTGGTCATTTGTAAGAGAGCCATCTTCAAGCACAAGCTCTAAAAATCCTAAAACAGAGTTCATGGGAGTTCTAATTTCATGGCTCATATTTGCAAGGAACTGACTTTTTATTCTATTTGCCCGTTCTGCTTCAACAACTGCCTGCTGAATTGCAATATCACGATTTTTAAGCGCACGAGTAGTAAGGATTGCTACAAGAGTTGATAAAAGGCAGCTTACAAGAGATATTGCAACCAACACGGAAACACCCATAAGTCTGCGTTTACTTACCAATTCCGCCTGATGATGAAGATTTTGCTGAACCTGTTTTACAATTATCTCAATCTGTTGAGACAAGGTCTTTGCCTCCTGTCTGCCTTGATTTAAAAGGGATATAATAGCAACCTCTTTTTCAATCTCCTTGCGCCTAATATCAAAGGGATTAAGTCTATTCTGCGTAATTTCAGTAAAGTTTTTTTCTATACGGCTAAGATTGACACTTAAGATGGGATTACGTTTTGAAAGCTCGCTTTTATCAAATTTTTTTAATGCCTGAAGAAAGATGCTTAAAGAGCGGCTTGCACGATTTTCAAGAGGAAATATATCATCAGAGTTGGCGGCATGAAGAGCCATATTTAAAAGACTTATAAGCAAAGAACTTTCTGCCTTTATATCTAAAGCGATCTGGAGAGGCTCAAGAGATGTCTCTATGAATATATTGATAAAAGAGCGTATATGCTCAGGATCATCTCCTTTATCAATATTTTGAGCAATCATACGAGCAGTTCTTTTTCCTAAAAGTTTAGTTAAAGAGGTGGTTCCCCAGATAAGAGGTCCAAGAGTGTCATCAAGGTCAGCTTGAAGTTTTAATAAATTACCAAGTATCTCGTGTCTGTTTTTACTCAGATTAAATTTCTCTTTAACAATCTCACGTAAAGAACTCTCAATTATAGCAATCTTTTCTAAACTTTTTTCAACTTCTGCAAGGGTATCTGGGTCACCCATTTTATAAACACCTTGAAGATCGATTCTATTCTCTGTCATGTGTTTTTCAAACTCATCATAGATATTTTTTATATCATCTTCATTTGAAGCAGCAGTAATAGCAGGTGCACTTGCTGCAATAAGTGCTGTTCTTTCAGAAAGACGCATTGCAGCAAGTGTTGCAGGAAAAGTCTCTTTCTCTGTGGTGTTTATAACTTGTCCAAGATTATAAAGAGTATAAATCCCAAAACTTGATGCCACAACAACAAGTATAAAGATAAAGGCAAAGGCACTATTCAGCTTTATGTAAAAACTTTCGGTCTTTTGAGTGTTTATTTTCATTTTGTCTAAATTCCGCGTTTTTCTAATAGACTGTGGGACAAAAAAAGGAGCTTAGAGGAATATAGGAACGATACAGATAAAACTATAATATAGGAATACCTATATCACAACACAAAACACTACTATTTGAACCAATTGAGAATTGCATTGAAAGAGTAATGCACATGTGCGCCCCTGTAATAGATAGGTAAGGTCTTGTTACTTGGAGCTGTTCAGGGTGGAGAATAGCACGCTTTAGATAGTGACGTCTGAACCAATCTGCGTTTTTTGCATCTTCGATAGGTTTGAATCGTTTATCATTAATAACATGGTAGAGTTTAGAGACAATAGTGCTGCCAATCTGAATACCGTCAGTTCCAATTTGATAACATCGTATTACTGAACGCTCTAAAAACAGCCTTTTGCTGGCTTTCTTTAACGACTCTCCATTTTTAATTTTTTCAACCACTTCTGTGAAGATAATCTTATAATTTTTTATCATCTCTTGAAATTGCTGATTTTCTGATATTGAAATAGCTTTGTACTTTTCAAATAGTGAGTCAAAATCTTTAAATTGTTTAAAGGGTGATGTTAAATTCGTAAATGGACGATTGAAGTAAAAACCCTGAACAAAATCAACATCGCTCTCAACAGCCATCATAGCCTGGTCCATAGTTTCAATTCCTTCCAACAAAACTAATGAACCAGCCTGATGGAGTAAAGAGACTATTCCAGAAAGCATCTCTCTAACACGATCCTCTCCAGAAGCCCTCACTATAAAAGAGCGATCTAATTTAACAATATCTGGCTTGATGGTCCATATTCGGTCAAAATTAGAATGACCAGAACCAAAATCATCAATAGCAATAAGACACCCGAGTGATTTGTAATAGTTGATTGTTTCAATCAATAATCTATTATCTTCAATAGGCTGTTCAACAACCTCAATAACAATTCTATGAGCAGGAAAATTAAATAACTCAAGCAGCTCTTTGAAATATGAGCCATAAGCCTTTCCATTAAGAATGGTTTGTGGAGAGACATTTAAAAATAACCAGTTTAAAGGATCATCAATAGCAAGAAAGTTATTTATATGGATATATCGGCATAGACGATCTAAGAAAATTTGATCCCAAGAACTTCTTGACATGTTAAACAGAGATGAAGGATTTATAAATTCATTGTCTCTATTTTTTGCGCGCACTAATGCCTCATAACCTACAACACGTTTGTGAGCTACACTATAGATAGGTTGAAGTGCCGTGTAGAGTCTTAAATCGTATATTTTTCCAGTTAAAAACTTATTATTTTTATCTGCAGATTCCATTATGAATGGCAGGTTTAGAGTACCTTTATCTTTTTCACTACTTTGATCATTTTTTTCTATATTCATAATATTGTTTTACTTATGATTTTAAAGAAGCCCATTCTTTTTAAGAATTTCTGCGGCATTGGTTGAATCGATTATCATTGTCGGCAGCACTACATTTGGAGCTATCTTCTCGCCTCTAAGAAGTTTCATTGCCTGGCGGATACCTTCAGCACCCGGGGTCATGTAAAGAAATGTGGCTGTAAGATTTCCCTGATGCACCCATTTTATCCCCTCTGCTGGAATTGCATCAATTCCAAGAAACATTATTTCTTTTTCTCTGCCCATATCTTTGGCAGCAAGAAATGCACCATAAGCCATAGGGTCGTTATGTGCATAGACAAGATCAATCTTGTCAAATTTATCAAGAGCTTCAGCCATTATATCGTAAGCTAAATCCTGCTTCCAATCGCCATCTTTTGGTTGGATAAGATTTTTAATTCCCTTCTCTTGGCTGATTGATTCAGCAAATCCTGAATGTCTGTCTTGTGCTGGAGTTGCTGCCATTCCTCCCCATATCTCAACAATATTTCCCTTTGCTTTACCTTTACCTCCAAGCCTTTTAACAGCGTATTCGCCAGCAGTTCTACCAATCAGCTTGTTATCTCCACCTATGAATTGAGTATATTTTTTATTAGATAGATCACGATCAAGAACAATAACAGGAATTCCTCTATCCATAGCTTTATTGACAACCGGTGTTAAATCTTGCGCAACCTTAGGCGAAATTAGAATTACATCAACCTTACGAGATATAAACTCCTCAACATCTGCAATCTGTTTTTGGGCATCGTCAAGCCCATCTCTGACCAAAAGTTCAATCTCAGGGTATTTGTCAGCCTCTATGCGAAGCTCTTTATTAAAGAGCAACCTCCAAGGCTCTGTTATGGTTGCTTGAGAAAAACCAACCACATATTTTTTTGCGTCAGAAGCAAAAGAGATATTTTCTTCTCTTCCAAACATAGAAAAAAAACTTAATCCTATTAATATCAATACTATTTTAATTTTCATTTTTCCTCCTTTTATCAATACAATCTTTGACTTTAATTTATCAGTTACTCAACCCCATAGAGGCTCTGTATATCTTTTTCTGATTTTCGCGTCCTAAACGATCTGTTATCTTCTCCCACTCAAGAGCAACTTTATCCATACCCTGCTTTATCTTCTGTTTTCCGTTAATTATTGCAGTAAGTTCAGCCTCTAAAACATTAATATATTCATCATATCCAAGTATTCGCAAATCAAGAGCAGCGTAGGGTGAGTCAAGACTTGCTTTTAAGACACTTAAAAACTCTGATGCTGCACGAGGCGAGAAGGCTTTGCTCCATTCATCAAGAGCAAAAAAATGAGAATAACGGTATGGATTTATTCCTGTTCCGCTCTTTACAACATCATGAAGGCTGTTTTCAGGATTTGAGAACCACATAATATAATCCCAAGCAGCATCTTTATTTGCACTATTTACTGGAACGCTTGCTACCCAGCCGCCAAAGGCAAGAAATGGTGCTTGGAAAACATTTTTTTGTTTCTCCCACTTTTGGGTTTTGTTATTCCATATCTCTTTGGTTCCGGGCAGAACAAAATAGCCAACTTTATCAACTATTTTTGAGATTTTAGGATCTGCTGATATTTGTGCGGTATCACCCCAGTCAAGTGTCATGGCACTTTTCCCCTCTATAAATGCCATTCGGCTGTCAACAATATTGTAATTGACTGCATCAGGCGGGCAAAATTTAAGAATTTCAATATATTCAGTAACTGCACGTATCCATCCTTCGTTATTTACCTGTGCCTTCATAGTCTCAGGATCAAAGAATTGACTACCTTTTTGTTCTGGGTGATTCACATAGGCTGAAACTCTGCTAAAGAGATCCCAATAAGATTGACCTCCATGAGCAAATGGTTCTGATGTACCATAGAGCGGCTTGTCTAAAGTCTGCTTCTTTTTATCAGGATTAAAACCTGTGAAAAATTCTGCAATATCACGGTATTGACTCCACGTTTCAGGAGGAGACAGCTCGTATCCATATCTTTTTTTAAAATTACTTCTATTTATATTATCTGCAAATAGGTCTTTACGATAGTAGCCATTAAAAAGATCGCCATCTACAGTAACTGCAATCCATTTTCCTTCCCATAGCATAAGTCTATCACGGTAAGTTGTATGAACATCATCAAAAGTTTCGCTTTCAGTAAGCTTGATAGGTAATGGAGAAAGGAAATTATGAAAATCTCCAACCCATGAAGAAGCATATAAAATTACATCAAATTGAGATGGATTTGTGGAAATTCCATTTTTAAATTCCTGATAAAGTTCTCCAAAAGGATATTTTTTTACAACTGCTTTGCCCCCTGTTTTTTTTTCCCAACTCTTTGCATGTTCTGCAGCTGGTCCACCAATTGCTGGGGCATCTTGTACTCCTATGACAATAGCGCTTGATTCAAAACTCTTTACATCTGCTGTTACAAGATGAGGGCATAAAGTAATTAGAAAGATAGATGTGAATATCAACACTATAAAATCTATTGACGGCATAAAAATAGAGGTTCTGCTTTTTTCTTTAACCATTTAATTCTCCTTATATATTAGAGTTTATGCAAAAGTTTAATATACAATTTTAGTTTATTATATAGATGAGTTAGTCAAATACTAAAAAAAGATGGGCTTATCAATATATTGCTCAAAAGATTGATCAAATATATGAAGGATTTTGAGGGCAAGAGTCTAAAACTATACAAGGCTAATTGGTTACATATTTAATAATGGTTGCGAGCAATTCCTTATTACTTACGGGTTTGTGAAGCAAATGGACAACACCACCTTCAATGAACTTATCTTGATCTATCTCGTCAGGATGTGAACCACTGCAGATTATAACGGGGATATTCAATTTATCCCCGTTTATTTTTATTGCAAGCTCTAAACCCGTTAAATAAGGCATCTGGAAATCTGAGAGAATTAATCCAATCTCATTATAATTATTAATAATATATTGCAGAGCTTCTGTGCTGCTTGAAAAGGCTTTAGTTTCGTAGCCAGAGCGTATTAAAAGGCTGTCAAATAAGTTGAGCAGCATGGTGTCATCATCAACAATCAATATTTTTTTGTTATATTTATATTCAATTTTCTCAGACATAATAGACCCCTGCTGTCTTTAATAAACCTTAACAATTGTAGATAAAACAAGAGCCTGTTTTTGACAGGCTCTTAAAAAAGAAACATTGGGGGGTAAAAATATAATCTCAATAGATTTACAATTACAAAATTTTTCCTGTAGGAGCCATATTATCTATTGGCGGCTTTCCAGTCTGTTTTCTTATTTTTTTTCGTTCGCATTTTTCTGATTTTGTTTTGTCTTCGCAAAATAATTTGATCCAGCTTTTTTGCAGCACTTCTGAATTACCTTTGAAATTGAGAAAAAAACCACATTGACTGATATTTTCACACATTTCCATACTATTTAACGCCTCTATATCATTATGTTATTGTTTGTCGTTGCATTTTATAAACTGAATCTATTAGCCAGATTTAAGATAACGTAACGCATTAATTAAAAACGGATTGGACTATATAGGGAGGGGGGAACAATGTAAATATTGAAAAAATAGGGTATTAATGTGTATGAAAACATCACAATAACGGCTATTAAATATCATTACTTTTCAAGTATATTACGTACATTTACGGAGAGTTCTTTTAATGAAAACGGTTTTTGTAAAAGATTTACTTCCTGATCAGAAAATCTACCATTAGAGGTGAAATTTGCAATATAACCCGACATAAATAGAATTTTTATATCAGGGTTAATAATCTTTATCTCATAAGCTAAATCTCGACCATTCATTTCAGGCATTACAACATCTGTCAGTAATAAATGGATATTATAAATGTGTATTTTAGCAAGTAGCAACGCCTCACTTGGCGTATTTGCAGCCAACACTCTATACCCTAATTGTTCCAGCATGAGCCTAACCATCTCAATTACATCAAGGTCATCTTCTACAATCAATATTGTCTCACCCTTTCCTTGTGCAATCTCAATCTGACTTTCACCATCAACAATCCCCTTTTTCTCCAAATATCTCGGTAGATATATTCTAAACGTTGTTCCTCTATCTTTTTCACTGTAAACA
>JADFXA010000076.1 GCA_015233755.1 Desulfamplus sp.
CCATTGAAAAAATAGGTTACGTGGGCATATTTTTCAGTTTCAGCAATTCTAAGTTGTGCAAGACCTTTAAGGCTTACAATCTCTCCAAGGATATTATTTAGGTGCTGTGGCTTAAAAATTACAGGCAGTGAAAATGATTCGTCATATTGAGTCATGCAAAGAAACCCTGAAAGTTTTGGAACTATTTTTCTCTCAAATCCTGTGAAATTATCCTCTGTAAAGGCTCTTGTAATCTCTCTTGCCCTGTCTGCTCTGAAATTGAAAAATATAATAGCATCTTCATCTTTTACTATCCCATCATTATCTGCAATCAATATTGGCTTTACAAATTCATCTGTCTGACCAGCATCATAAGCCTCTTTAATTGCCTCTAATGAATAGGTTCTATTTAAGCCAACTCCGGCAGTATATAGCTCATAAGCTTTTTCAACTCTGTCCCAGCGTGTATCTCTGTCCATTGCATAGAATCTTCCGCAAATAGTTGCAATAGCTATCTTTGTTCTATTCTCTTCTATGTTATTCTCAATATTGTTGTTGCTAACTTGAGTGGTAGTATCATTTTGAAGATTCTTACTTTCAAGATATTTTTCAAGCTGGGTTAGATAGCTAATTCCACTTTGAGGAGGAGTATCTCTGCCATCAAGTATTGCATGGATAAAGATATTGTTGATTTTAAAGTTAGATGCTATCTCAATAAGTGCAAACAGATGGTCAATATGGCTGTGAACTCCTCCGTCAGATAGAAGCCCTATAAGGTGAAGAGAAGAACCTTTATCTTTCACTGTCTGCATCATTTTCACAAGCTCTGGAATATCAAAAAAAGAT
Organism: Desulfamplus sp.; assembly: GCA_015233755.1. Taxonomy (GTDB): domain Bacteria; phylum Desulfobacterota; class Desulfobacteria; order Desulfobacterales; family Desulfobacteraceae; genus Desulfamplus. Next base: position 826 of record JADFXA010000076.1, read on the forward strand.
TTATCCTCAATTGCAAGGTTGATCCTAACTAAATCCTGAAATACAGTTCTTCCAGCACCGATATTCATGTGTCCAACTTCTGAATTGCCCATTACCCCATCTGGCAAACCAACAGCCTTACCTGAACATAAAAGTTTTGAGCAGGGGTAGTTTTTTTCTAACATATCAAGAAAGGGAGTGTTTGCAAGGGCAACTGCATTATCTGTTGTAACAGGATTTATCCCCCAGCCATCTAATATCAAGAGACCATCAACAGGATTTTTCTTATAATGTTTTTTATTAAAATCATTTTCCATCTCTGAAATATCTAACCTTGGGGCATCTGCCCAAAGACCTTCAATATCGTAAAAGTCTCTGGTCTCTTTGTTAAATACATGGATAATAACATCGCCAAAATCAAGCAAAGCCCATGTTCCGTCTTTAATACTTTCACCCTCTTTCATACCTTCAGTGCCAAGTGGGAAATTACCAATTTTTTTCATATTAATATGGATATTTTCAGCAATTGAAGACACCTGTCTTGAAGATGAAGCAGTTACTACAATTATTGCGTCAGTGTAAGATGTAAGCCTTCTTACATCCATTACAGTAATTTTTTCTGCTTTTCTTGCAAATATCTCATTTAGATAAGGGGTTAGAGTTAATTTCAAGTCTATATTTTCTATCTCTTTTGTGGTCATTTAGTTATTTTGATCCTTTTATATAGTAAATTGTAATAAAGAAATTAGAATAGGGTGAGAATAAGCGATCTTAATTTTAGCGTTATGTAGCATAATAACTTAATTTTTACTTAACAGATGATTTCATAAATAGAGTTTTTTTTGATAAATCATTGATTCAACTACAGGTGGGACAAGTCCTTTTATAGATTCACCCCTTTTTATTTTCTCTCTGATAAGTGTTGAAGATATATGAATCTCTGGAACTTCGCAAATATGAACTGTTTTGAATCCATGTTTTATATCATTGTGTTTGATAATGTTTTCTGATTGAAAAATTTCATATTGAGAAGATATGACTCTTTGTAAAAATGACTCAATATCTTTTAAGCCTCTTAAATCTCCAGCTCTGTACATTACTATTATCTCAGTTAACTTAAAAATTTCAACGCTATTTTTCCAAGTATTTATGTCAAAAAATACATCAGAACCCATTATAAAATAGAGTTTTGTATTTTTCTCTACTAAACCTTTGAAGTGCTTGATTGTATCTATTGAGAATGATTTGCCTCTTCTCATAAGTTCAACATCAGAGATTATGAAGCCTGAAATAGTTGAAATTGCCTGTTTAACCATTTCAAACCTGTCATTTGCAGAGGCAAGGGTTGTTATTGTTTTGTGCGGTGGAACTGCAGATGGTATGATATGAATAGTGTTTAAATTAAACACTGATTTAACGTGGGTAATAACAGAAATATGCCCAAGATGAATTGGGTTAAATGTTCCTCCAAATAAGCCGACATTCATAGGTTACTCCCATTGCAAGATTGGCTTTCTGGATATATTCATTGTGTTCTAACACCTTACTTTATCTACTGGTTCTAAAAGATGCCAAGGGATTTAAATTCTTTCATTATTTAATTTTTTTTAACTTCAAGAGATGAAATTTTGATTAATAGCAAAATATAATTTATTAAATCCGAACCTGCCCAGTTCCTCTTACTACAAATTTAGTTGAGGTAAGCTCCTCTAAACCCATTGGACCAAAAGCATGAAGTTTTGAGGTGCTAATACCAATTTCAGCTCCCAATCCTAATTCTCCTCCATCGTTAAATCTTGTAGAAGCATTAACTGCAACCATTGAAGAGGAGACAGTTTTTATAAATTTTTCTGCTCTACCCATATCAGTGGTTATTATTATATCTGTGTGGTCAGAGCCATAATTGGCTATATGTTCGATAGCTTCTGTCATGCTGTTAACAACCTTTACAGCAAGGATTAGATCAAGATATTCAGCGTGCCAATCTGCCTCTTGAGCTTTTACAACCTTGGAAGATTGAGAGATATTGTTAAGCAAATCAAGAGTCATCTGACAGCCTCTAATTTCTACTCCGGCCTCTGCAAATTTTTGAGCCATTATCGGTAGAAATTTGGGAGTAATCTCTTTATGAATAAGCAGAGTCTCCATTGCATTACAAACACCAGGACGATGCACTTTTGAGTTAAAACAAACCTTTACAGCGAGATCTATATCTGCAGCTTTATCAATGTAAGCATGGCATACGCCTTTGTAGTGTTTAAGAACTGGAATTGTAGAGTGCTGAACTACAAATCTAATAAGAGCCTCACCGCCTCTTGGAATAACAAGATCAATAAACTCTTCTTGTTTTAAGAGGTGTTTTACGGCCTCTCTATCTTGGATTGGAATAACTTGAACAGCATCTTTTAATATCTGAATATCATCTTCTGAAGCTGCAGAATTTGAATCTCTATATTTAAGTCCTGTTTCTATCAAAGCCTCTTGAATAATATTAGCAAGCACCATATTTGAGTGAAATGCTTCAGAGCCTCCACGTAAAATTGCACAGTTGCCAGCTTTGAGACATAATGCTGCTGCGTCAACAGTTACATTGGGGCGAGATTCATAAATCATTGCAATAACACCAAGAGGAATTCTCATCTTAGAGACTTCAAGGCCATTGGGACGCTTCCACTCTTTTGTTATTTGCCCAACAGGATCAGGCAGTTCTGCAACCTCTTTAAGCCCTTTAATCATGGATTGAATTGTTGCATCACTGATTTTAAGCCTATCTATCATGGCAGCAGAAAGCCCTTTAGATGTTGCATACTCTATATCTTTTTGATTTTCATTTTGAATTTTATCTTTATACAAGAGAAGTTTATCGGCAATAGATTGAAGTATAAGATTTTTCTGTTCTGTTGATGCTACAGCTATTTTTCTTGAAGCAGCTTTTGCCCTGACTGCAATATTTTTTATAGTAGATTCCATAAAAATGATTTTCTCCTTTTTATCAGTGCAGGTATCTATTTTGTAAGGTAATGAGTGGAAGGTGCGATTTGATAACGCATAAGTCAGGTTATGACGAGATTATCTCGATGAACAACATCATTAAAAGGGTTTGAACCAAGAACTTGACGTATTTTATCGCTTTTAAGCCCCATGATTTTACGAATATCTGATGATGAGTAGTTTACAAGACCTCTGCCAAGAATTGCTCCGTTAGCAGAACATATATCAACTGGTGAACCCATACAAAAATCATCAATTACATTAGTAATGCCAATTGGCAAAAGACTTTTCCCCTTTTTAACAAGAGCATCTTCAGCACCCTTATCAACAATAATACTACCGTGGGATTTAAGATTAAAGGCTATCCAACATTTTCTGCTGTTAAGGTGTCTGTTTCCCGGAATAAAAAAAGTGCCTTTATCCTTTCCAGCAACAATATCAGTTATGATGTTAGGGTTCAAGCCCCCTGCTATAATCATTGGAACTCCAGCCCTTGAGAGCTTTTTTGCAGCCTTAACTTTGCTTAACATGCCTCCAGTTCCAAGATTGCCCGGAATCCCCCCTGCTGCATCTTCCATATCTGATGTTATAGAGCGAACGCTTGATAGTAGTTTGGCATCAGGATAAACTCGTGGGTCTTTGTCATAAAGTCCATCAATATCTGTCAAGTTTATCATAATGTCAGCGTCCATAAGAAGTGTTATCATGGCTGCAAGATTGTCGTTATCTCCAAGTTTAATCTCTTCAAAAACAACTGTATCGTTTTCATTGATTATTGGGATAATATTCCACGCTAAAAGTTGATTTAGCGTGTTGCGCGCATTTAGGTATCTCCTTCTGTGGCTTAAATCTTCTCTTGTCAAAAGAAGCTGAGCAACTTTGCTATCAAACTTTGCAAATGCCTGTTCCCACGCAAGTATTAGTCCTGCCTGACCAACTGCCGCTGCTGCTTGTCTTGCAGGAATTCCATCTGGTCTTTTCTCAAGACCTATTTTCTTTACACCAGAGGCAATGGCACCAGAAGAGATAATCATGACTTCAGCACCACTTTGGCGTAATTGGTTAACTTGGTGACTTGTCTCTTCTATTACATCAGTATTAAGGCCTTGATTTAAAGTAAGGACACCGCTTCCAATTTTGATTACAACTCTCTTGGCACGTTTAAATATAGTTGATCTATCATAAGTTATTGTCTCATTCATGGAAAAACTCTAAAATTATTTGTTTTGTTTGTTAATTTTTTGTGCAAGAAAGGCGATTAACTCTTGAGTTCCTTTGCCCGTTGCTGCTGAAATTGTGAAAATTTTAGGCAAATCTTTATCTGTTGTTTCAAAGAGTTCCGGATTTTTGTTTATGTTATCTTTAATAAACGCTTCTTTGAAAGCTAAAACTTTAGAGTCGGTCTCAGTAATATCAACTTTATTAAGCACAATAACCTGTTCTTTTTGTGCAAGAGTATCACTGTAAAGAGCCAATTCTCTGTTGATTAGATTGAGTGCATTAAGTGGGGATTCAGGATTGATCTCAGAGGCGTCGATTAGGTGTATTAATATACCAGTTCTCTCTACATGCTTTAAAAATTGGATACCAAGTCCTGTGCCGTCATGCGCCCCTTCAATTAAACCCGGAATATCTGCAACTGCAAATGGTTCTCCAAATTCGGGTTGCACCATTCCAAGAGATGGATTCAAAGTTGTAAAGGGGTAATCTGCAATTTTGGGGCGAGCTGAAGAGATAGAACTTACAAGCGTTGATTTCCCAGCATTTGGAAGACCTACAATTCCTACATCTGCAAGAAGTTTAAGTTCAAGTTTAAGGCGAAGCTCAATTCCTGCAATTCCGGGTTGGGCATATTTGGGCGCTCTGTTTGTAGAGGTTGCAAACCGTTTATTGCCGCGTCCGCCCATTCCGCCTTGCGCTACAATATATTGCTCACCCGGCTTTGTCATATCCACGATAAATTGGTTCGTATCCGCATTAGTTACGATGGTGCCGGGTGGCACGTCAATTATTTGGTCAGGAGCGTTTTTTCCATGCCGCTGCCTCCCCTGACCTGATGTCCCATTTGAGGCAGTAATGATTTTTTGGCGGCGAAGATCAACAAGTGTCCGTTTTCCTTGAGCTGCACGGAGAATAACACTGCCTCCATCTCCGCCATCTCCGCCGTCAGGTCCGCCCCATTCTATAAACTTCTCTCTTCTGAAACTGACACAACCAGCTCCACCGTTGCCAGACCTGACAGTAATTATGGCTTCATCTATGAATTTCACGCGGCATAAACACTCACTCTCTTTTTATCGCGACCTTGTCTTTCATACGTTACAACGCCGTCAATCAATGAAAAGAGAGTATAATCTTTGCCCATGCCTACGTTGTTACCAGGATGTATCTTTGTCCCAACTTGTCTTACAAGGATATTACCAGCAACAGCACTCTCTCCGCCATACATTTTAACTCCACGTCTCTGCCCATTGGAATCACGACCGTTTTTAGAACTTCCACCTGCTTTTTTATGTGCCATATCTAACAAACTCCTTTTCTATCAATGTCTTAATTAATGATGCTATTTAGTTTTTGCTAAACTTAATTAAGTCTAAGTAATTTTTATAGTTATGATTATTTTCTGTTATCTTATATTTGAATAGAGTTGATTTTAACTGCTGTATAAAGCTGTCTATGTCCTTTCATTCTCTTGTAGGATTTCCTTCTTTTATACTTAAAAACAATAACTTTTTTACCTTTACCTTGTTCAATAATATTAGCACTTACAACTGCATTTTCGATAATAGGTGAACCAAGAGTCATCTTCTCTCCGTCAGAATAGAGGAGAACATCATTAAACTTAATCTCACTACCTATTTCTCCTTCAAGTTTTTCAAATCTAAAAATCTGACCCTCTTCTACCTTATACTGCTTTCCACCAGTTTTAATTACCGCATACATACTATATATCTCCTTATATACTCCTTAAACGTATTTATAAAATATTTAACCCTTGTCCATTATTTAATACTCAATTACTACTCTTAAGGTATTGGGTTATTTGCTAACATTGGCTTTAAAAAAATTCTGGATACTATGATGAAACCTCAATTTTGTCAAGGTAAAGATTGACTCACAAAACAATTCTAACTTAGAGCCTCTTTAAATATTCAGGCTCTAAAATTTAACCTATTTCCAAAATTTAATCTATAGCATTTTTCCCGCAACTATAACTTCCAAGTATTCTAAAAAATTCAGTGTTCTGTTCAATTGCATTTATCACATTTTCAGTGCTGCTATCAGTTAGATCACTTTCTAAATCAGCATAGAACATATATTGCCAAGGCTTTCCGTGAATTGGTCTTGACTCTAACTTAACAAGATTTATCTGATTTTCTGAAAATACCTTCATAACCTCAAACAGTGATCCTGGTTTGTTAGATGTTGAAAAGACAATTGATGATTTTGGCGATGAATTTATCTTACCATATTCTTCTTTATCAGCCATCTGTCTTTCAATAACTACAAAACGTGTAAAATTTCTTGGGTTATCTTCAATTGCCTCTTCAAGAACTGTCATACCAAAAAGTTGAGCTGCTTCAACACTACCAATTGCAGCTGCTTCAAGATTTCCAGACTCTACAACTGATTTTACTGCACTTGCAGTTGCGTTAACCGGCATCATCTTAATGTCAGGATTTGCATCTAAAAATCTTTTGCATTGCTGCAACGCTGGAGTCGGTGCAAATACCTGTTTTATATCCTCTAGTTTACTATCTTTATGAGCTATTAAATTGTGAATTACCCGAATCGACAACTCACCAGTTATAAAAAGCTCATATTCAAGAAGAAGATCATAATTTTCATGGATACTTCCAGCAAGAGAGTTCTCAATTGGAACTATTCCAAAATCAGCATTACCACTCTTTACATGCTCAAAAATATCTCTAAATGATGGAACAGGGTAATTTTCAACATCACTGCTGAAATATTGAATAGCCGCCTTATGGCTAAAAGTTCCTTGCTCTCCAAGATAGACTACACGCTTCTCTTTTCTGGCATATTCTAAATCTCCGTTTTTACTACCTTTCAATAAAGTTCTCTCTGCTAATGATGTTGAGCTTGTTGATACAGAATTGTCATTTTCAGAACTATAACCTGTGTAATCGTGGATAAGCTGCTTACCTACAACGGGGGCTATTACATAAATATCTCTAATAAGTCTTCCAAACTGCTTTGGATACAGACTCTGAGGACCATCAGATAGAGCCTCTTCTGGCTTGTGGTGAACCTCAATCATTAGCCCGTCAGCACCAGCAGCAATTGCAGCTCTTGCCATTGGGCTTACCTTTTCTCTAATTCCAGTTGCATGGCTTGGATCAATTAGTACTGGGAGATGTGTCAACTGTTTTAAAACTGGTATTGCTGATAAATCAAGGGTGTTTCTGGTGTAAGGTTCAAAAGTTCTTATCCCTCGTTCACATAAAATTATGTTTCTGTTTCCTTCTGCTGCAATATATTCAGCAGACATGAGCCACTCTTCAATTGTTGATGCAAGACCACGCTTTAATACAACTGGTTTTCCCATTCTTCCAGCACATTTAAGAAGCTCAAAATTTTGCATATTCCTTGCACCAATTTGAATTACATCAACATATTTCATCATTAAATCTGCGTGCATTGGGGAAGTTATTTCAGTAACTACTCGAAGCCCTGTAACTTCACGAACTTCAGCCAAAATTTTAAGTCCTTCTTCTTCAAGTCCCTGAAAAGAGTATGGCGATGATCTTGGCTTAAATGCTCCCCCGCGGAAAAGGGTTGCACCATATTTTTTAACCTCTTTTGCAATTGTCATTGCTTGTTCTCGACTCT
>JADFXA010000077.1 GCA_015233755.1 Desulfamplus sp.
TAAACGATATAATGATACTTATGGACATCTCGCAGGAGATGACTGTTTGAAGAAGGTTGCAAAAGCTCTAAGATCCTCCGTAAGCAGGCCTGCTGATATGGTCGCAAGATATGGGGGTGAGGAGTTCATCTGCGTACTTCCTGAGACAGATGCAGAAGGGGCAAGGTCAGTAGCAGTAAATATTCAGCAAGAGATTGCTGCATTACGAATACCACATGAAAATTCCTGATTCTAATGTTTTTTGTGGTTTAGTTAAAAAACGAGGCATAATCGGCTAAAACTCTGCCAGTCAGGAGAATACGACTATGCCTAAACGCCAATGTAGTAAAACAAAGGGTACTGTTACAAGCCCTATCAAACGAATAACCCTTCCTATAGAGATGGAAAAATATCAGGAAATAGTTGATAATTGCTCTACTTATCGAAAATGGGTTGACAGCATGGTTATTGAGCATCCTGAACTATTTCCATATACTATTGATGATGGTTATAGTTTACATGATAAAAGAACTTCAGACAAACTAAAAGACGTTCCGCTAAGACGAATTTGTCTGAAAAACCTTGATAGTAAAGGTAAAAAACAGGTTTTCACGATAGCCCCAAGTTGTGTGATGCCTTATATGGTTGGCTATACTGATGACGTGGAAAAAGCCCTGTTTTTGAGACAGTTTGATGTCCCTTTTTGGGCATTGACATATGTCTTTGGGAGAAATGATGATTATTGGTATCGTATGGAGAACAATTTTGGACGATACAATCTTGTGCAAACGGTGGTAAAATCACCTGATAAACTACCTTCTCATCTGTTAGCTGATGAGAAGATTACATGGTTGAACGGTGAGAAAGTTGCAGTAGCAACAACCGTAGGCAATGACTGTATTTTAGGAGCATCAGTTACTCTTGGTGCTGATACAGCAAATCTTACGGAAGCCTATAAGCACTTTAAGGATGAGGCACAAGCGTTGGCACCTGATTACTCACCTGAAACAGTCAATACAGATGGATGGGGTGCAACACAATCTGCCTGGTTGACTTTATTTCCAATGGTTGTAATCATTGAATGCTTCCTGCACGCCTATATGAAGATTCGTCAGACGGGTAAACACCTAAAAGATATTTTTTTGGAACTGTCTAAACGTGTATGGAACCTCTATCATGCCGGAAATGCTGATGATTTTCGTTCACAAGTCGTAGAATTACGCTTATGGGCACAACAGAATACTACAGGTTCTGTTCAGGAAGCAGTAGTAAAATTATGCAACAAAACAGAGCGCTTTATCCTTGCTTACGAGCATCCTCAGGCATATCGTACCAGCAATATGTTAGATCGTCACATAAATCATATGGCACGCTGGCTTGATAGCTCCCGATTCTTTCACGGACATTGGGCATCGGCTGAACGTTCAATACGTGCATGGGCATTGCTGCACAACTTTGGACATTATTGCCCACGTGCCGAAGTAAGTAACACTTATTCTTCTCCGGCTCACAAATTGAACGGGTTTGTTTACCATCAAAATTGGTTGCATAATTTGCTAATTTCAACCTCTATGTCAGGTAACGTAGGCTAACCACAAAAAACATTAGAATCAGAAAAATTAAAAGCTCAAATTTAAGACTGTGTAAAGTATAAATATTCAGACATACGCTAATACAAAATAAGGAACTTACTGAATGAATAACCAAATTGATTATAATTTAGCTTTGCAGGTATTGCGACAGATTCCAACTCCTGTTATGGCAGTTGACCGTGATTTGAAAATTATTTTTATGAACCAGGCGGGTTGCAATTTTCTTGGAAAAAAATTTGAAGATATAAAGGGTAATTATTGCTATTCACTCTTTAACTCTCTTCATTGCCAAACCCCTGAATGCAGGATGAAAAAAGTTATTGAAGGGGGCGAATCATCAACCGTTCGTAATGAGGTTCGGGTCAATGATAGAACAGTTTATATAGAATATACAGCAGCAGCACTTAAAGACGATGATGGTAACATCATTGGAGGTTTGGAGTATATTCTTGATATTACTGATAGAGTCAGGCAAGAGCAAAAATTGAAAGAACAGAGCCGCATTATTATGGAAATCTCCACTCCTGCTATAAAACTTTGGGACAGAATAGTTGTTCTTCCAGTTGTTGGTGTGATTGACTCAATGCGTGCCCAGCAAATGATGGATACAATGTTAAAACAGATTACAATAAATTCATCTAAAGTTATTATTCTTGATATTCAAGGAGTTGCTGCGGTTGATACTGCTGTTGCCAACCACTTGATTAAAATAGCAAAGGCAACAAAATTAATGGGTTGCCGCTGTATAATTTCAGGCATATCACCAGCAGTGGCTCAAGCTCTTGTTCAGCTGGGTATTGATCTTGGGGAGATAAATACCAACTCCACACTTGAAGATGCTCTTTCTGACGCATTCGCATTATTAAAATTTGAAGTAGTCAGAAAAAAACAAGATGCAAAATAGAGACTCTTTTAGTTAATAACTCTATTTTACAAAGAGTTTTGTGGAGATGATAAAAATGAGTGATTCCTCTATTGTATCAATGATTAATATTCAAAGCATAAATGGTTGTCTTATTGTTCCTGTAAGCAGTGAAGTGCATGATGATTACATAAAGAAACTTCAAAAAAGTATCTTAGAAAAGGTAAAATCAACTCATGCAAAAGAGGTTCTTATTGATGTATCTGCTGTAAAGTTTCTCGATTCTTTTAACTTTGCTATGCTCAAAGAGTCTGCACAGATGATCTCAATGATTGGTGCAGATGTTGTCTTTGTTGGGTTTCAGCCTGGAGTTGCCTCTGCACTTATCGATCTTGATATCCAATTTAACGACATATTTACTGCAGTAACGATAGAAGATGGATTTGAAATGTTGGAGTATCAAAAATCTATTAAAATTGATGATATTTCTGATGAAAATATTGACTATGAATAAGATTATTGAAGAGACGACTATTGATGTTTGTGAGCCATCTGACAACGCAGCTGTAATTTACACAACCAGACAAATGAGTGCCCAGATAGGATTTAATGAAGCTGAACAATTTTTGATAGCAGCTGCTGCCTCTGAGCTTTCAACCAACATTATCCGTTATGCTAAAAAAGGTGTTGTAGTATTGAGGTTTATAAAAAAAATAATTAGTGAACAAGAGAGCAGCATTAATATAACTGGCATTGAAATTACTGCCAAAGATAGTGGTTGTGGTATCTCAAATGTGGATCAAGCAATGCAGGAACATTTTAGCACTGGCAACAGTCTCGGTCTTGGACTGCCAAGCGTTAAAAGAATAATGGACGAGTTTTTTATTGAATCCTCCCCCGAAAATGGGACTGTTGTTATAGCAACCAAATGGAGAGAATAGAAATTGGCTGAAATTGACTTTCATATTGTAAAACGTTCTCTTACTGGCTGGCAAGATGAGTGTGGAGATACTGGTGTTGTTGTAGTATCTGATAATCAATGTTTTTTAGCTCTTTTAGATGTTCTTGGTCATGGCAGAGAGGCACATGAAGTTGCTCTTGTTGCAGAAAACTATTTATTGAAAAATTACAGTTTTAAAGTAACCGAAATAATGAGTGGTCTGCATGAACGTCTTAAAGGAACCAGAGGAGCAGTTGCAGCGTTATGCAGTATCAATATTGATAATGGTGAGCTATATTATTCTGGTATTGGCAATATCAACACAAGAGTTCATGGATACCAGACTCTTCAGTTAATGCCGCAAGATGGAATTATAGGATATATGATAAACTCTCCAAAAGAGAGGCAATTTAAGCTCTGTTATGGTGATACTCTTATTTTGACATCTGACGGTGTAAAAGAACATATAAATTTTGCAGATTATCCTGAACTTTTGAAAGGATCAGCTAAAACGATTGCAAACAATATGATTGATCTCTTTGGCAAAGGCAATGATGATTCGTCATGTATTGTTTTGAGGTATGGAATATGATTGAACTTGGCAGATTAACGATAGATAACACTAATACTCTGTGTAAAACATTACAAAAGATTTACACCTTATCCGAAGCATTAGGATATAATGATATTCAATCCGCAAGATTGACCACGGTATTTTCAGAACTTGCCCGTGTTGGCTGCGCTATTGCATCTGGTGTTGATATTACCATCAGCATAAAAAATCGCAGCCATATAAAGGATTATTCACGCATTGACGGCAACGGTCTTGGATTTACATTCATCTATCATAATAAAGTTAAGCTGAATCCATCAGCAGCCCGTTTTTTCGATATCTACAACATTCACGATGATCAAGATAGCGTATCGACAACCGCCTATGGATTTATCTCTTTTCCAGACCCCAACCTATCTATATCTGATGATATTATCGAACGTCAGCGCCAAATAATTTTCAAACCTTCAAGAGATGAGCTTTTAAACGATCTTCTTAAAAAAAATGAAGAGCTTGAAAGATTTACTAAAGAGACTCGAGCAGCTAAAGAGAAGGCTGAAGAGGCAACAGAGGCTCTTAAAAATCAGGTTGAAGAGTTATCAAAAGCACGACGTGCCATGTTAAATATTATGGACGATCTTGAAGAGTCCAAAAAAGATGCAGAAGCTGCAACTCGTGCAAAGAGCGATTTTCTTGCCAACATGAGCCACGAGATACGAACTCCAATGAATGCAATTATTGGACTTAGCAATCTTGCCCTAAAAACAGAGCTTAACCCAAAACAGAGAGACTACATAAATAAAGTTTATATCTCAGCTCAAAACCTTTTAGGAATAATCAACGACATTCTTGATTTCTCAAAAATTGAGGCTGGCAAGCTCAACATGGAGTCAGTTGATTTTGATTTGGGCGATGTTTTGAATAACCTTGGCAGTTTGGTGATTCTAAAAGCACAGGAGAAAGGCGTTGAACTGATATTTGAAATAGACCCAGATGTGCCGACAGCATTAAAAGGCGATCCCTTAAGGCTTGGACAAATTTTGATTAATCTTGCCAATAATGCTGTTAAATTTACTGAAAACGGTGAAATTACGGTATTAATTAAACTTATTAACGCTGATAAAGAGTCAGCTTTTATCCGTTTTGCCGTCAAGGATACAGGAATTGGTTTGACTGAAGAGCAGCGGGGAAAACTCTTTAAGTCATTCCAGCAGGCAGATGCCTCAACTACCCGTAAATATGGTGGAACAGGTCTTGGATTAACTATCAGTAAAAAACTTTCCGAAATGATGGGGGGTGAAATTGGAGTTGATAGTGTAGCGGGTCAAGGAAGCACATTTTGGTTTACCGCCAAATTTGGACTGCATGATAAAATTGAAAAACGTCTTCTTGTTTTGCCAGAAGATATTAAAGAGATGAAAATGCTCATTGTTGACGACAATACAGTTTCGCGTCAAGTGATGAAAAGTTATCTTAAACAGCTGGGTTTTGATGCAGAGACAGCTTCGTCAGGTAAAGAGGCTCTTAATATTATCAAAGCTGAACATATTAACCAAAACCCTTATGGTCTTGTATTTATGGATTGGGAGATGCCGGGAATGGATGGTATCGAGACCGCAAGACATATACAGCAAGACGCAGACCTTACCAAAATTCCCAAGATTGTTATGGTTACAGGACATGGCAGCGAAGATTTGGTTGAGAAGGCAAAAGAGATAAGCCTTGATGGATTTTTGACTAAACCAGTAACTCAGTCTCTTCTATTTGATGCTGTAATGAATGCTTTTGGCAAGGCAATAGTGAAAAAAAATGACCGGAGTATAAATAAGAATGAGCTGCCAATCGGCTTTGACACTATCCGAGGTTCGCGTCTCCTTTTAGTTGAAGATAATGCAATTAATCAGCAGTTGGCAGTTGAAATTTTAAGTGAAGAGGGCTTTTTCGTCGATGTTGCAGAAAATGGTAAAATCGGTCTTCAAAAATATAAAGCATCAATAACGAGAAACAAAGAAGAAGAAACTGCCAGACAAATTAGTGAAAAAGCCTCAATCAGTGAACAATCCTATGACGTTGTACTGATGGATTTGATGATGCCCGTGATGGACGGACGAACAGCAGCCAAAGAGATAAGGCTTTATGAGCAGAGTGCCGGCATTAATGAGGGTATTCCAATTATTGCAATGACAGCAGATGCCATGAGCGGGGTGCGTGAAGAGGTAATAAGCATAGGTATGAATGATTACGTAACCAAACCAATAGAGCCGTCAGATGTATTTAAAGCTTTAGCACGATGGATAAGGTCTGACAAAACAAGGATTCTGCCTGATGAATACACTAAAAAGATAAACGAAAAAACAGGAACTATCTCTAACGAGATTGAGATTAATTTATCTTCTCTTGAAGGTATAAACACCGAGCTTGGTCTATCCAGAGTGAGCGGCAACAAAAAACTTTATCTTAGTCTTCTGACCAAATTTCATCGTGACAATAATGAAACTACTAAACAGATTCAGGATGCAATTCAAAAACAGGATCAGGAGCTTGCCGTCAGACTTGCCCACACAGTCAAAGGAGTATCTGGAACAATCGGGGCAACTGATTTGCAGTCAATAGGAGCAGAGCTTGAGGCAGCTCTTAAATTAGATGGTTATGCAGATGACCCAGATTTAGCCCCATTAATAGAGAAATTTGATGCGGCGTTACGTGAGACTCTTGAGGTTCTATCCTCTGTTGTATCTGCAAATTCAGGACAAAAAGAGGGTCAATCTAAAGATGGTGCAAAACGGGGAGATTCTGCTCAATTATCTGAATTTATCAAAAAACTTGAACCAGCCTTACAGAAAAAAAAGCCTAAACCATGTAAAGAAATTATGGAAGAGATAAACACGTTTAGCTGGTCAGATGAGATTAAGTCGCAACTTCAAGAACTTGATAGATTGATTGGAAAATATAAATTCAAAGAGGCTCAAGAGATTATAGAGTCTCTGGTAAATAGTCTATGATAGTAGAAATATCCCAAGGATTTAAACTATGATTGACCAGAAAATGGAAATATCAACCTCAACCATTTTAATTGTAGATGATGCACCAGAAAATTTGCGGCTGCTTTCAACAATATTAAAAGAAGATGGCTATAATCTTCGAGTTATTACTAATAGCAACAGAGTTATATCATCTGCTCTCTCTTCACCTCCAGATTTAATCCTTTTGGATATTATGATGCCGGAAATTGACGGATATGAAATATGCAGGCAGCTTAAAGCAAATGAAAAAACCTGTAAAATACCTGTCATATTTATGAGTGCTTTAAATGAGATGGTTGACAAGGTAAAAGCCTTTTCTGTCGGTGGAGTTGATTATATCAGCAAACCTTTTTACGCTGACGAGGTTTTAGCAAGAGTTAAAACCCATCTATCAATATCTCTTCTTCAACAAATAGTTACAGCTCGCAATCAGAAGTTGGAGCAAGAGATTGTTGAACACAAAAAAACAGCATCAGCATTAAAGGAGAGGGAGCATGAGATTATCAAAGCTAAAGATGCAGCCGAAGATGCTAATCGTGCAAAGAGCGATTTTCTCTCCAACATGAGCCATGAGATACGTACCCCGATGAATGCCATTATAGGCTTGACCCATCTTGCACTTAAAACAAATCTTGACATAAAGCAAAGAGATTATATTGAAAAGGTACACACCTCTGCCCAAAATCTTCTTGGCATTATTAACGATATTCTTGATTTTTCCAAAATTGATGCGGGTAAATTAAAGATAGAGAGTGTTGATTTTAACCTAAACGAAGTATTGAACGACTTAATCAATCAAGTGAAGATAAAAGCTCAAGAAAAGGGTTTAAAACTTATTTGTGCCGTAGAACCAGAAGTACCTATGAGCTTAAAAGGAGATCCTTTACGTCTTGGGCAGATTTTGCTTAATCTTGCTAACAATGCTGTTAAATTTACAGAGAAGGGTGAGATCAAACTATCCATTAAGCCGCTTCAAGTGGATAAAGATGTAGCTTTTATTCATTTTTCTGTAAAAGATACAGGTATTGGTCTTACCCAAGAGCAACAGGGGAAATTATTTCAATCCTTTCAACAAGCTGATACTTCAACTACGCGTAAATATGGCGGAACAGGTTTGGGTCTTACTATCAGTAAAAAACTTGCGGAGATAATGGGTGGAGAGATTGGAGTTGATAGTATAGCAGGTCAGGGAAGCACGTTTTGGTTTACTGCCAAGTTTGGAGTGAGTCAAGAGATTACAAAAGATGTTAATATAACTTGGAAGTTAAATGAGGTGGATTTAGCCTCTTCTGTTCCTGAATCAAATCTACCAACACAGGAGGGAGACAAGGCTAAGTTAATTCAATTTCTAAATAATCTTGAGTCAGCTTTACAAAAGAAAAAGCCCAAACCATGCAAGGAGATTGTGGCTCAGATAAATCAATTTTTATGGCCCCCTAATATCAATCCTCTAATTCAGGAACTGGAGCGATTGGTTGGTAAATACAAGTTTAATGAGGCTCGAGAGAGTATTGAGCAGTTGTTTAAGAGTCTAAATATTTAATAAGCTAAGGTTATCCATTCAATGCAATCGGGTAATCTAAGGAACTTTATGAATACCACAAGAGGAAATGATTACGAAAAGGAACTCTCCTTAATATGCGACTTGCACTTCCCTCTCTGATTCTCTT
>JADFXA010000078.1 GCA_015233755.1 Desulfamplus sp.
CCCGTTAAAAGTAAAATTGGTTGTTCTTTCATGATATTTTTCCTTTATGAATTATAATATTTTCTGCTCTGAAATAAATTTGGATGGTTAGGATAAGTACATATCATTAATCTCTTCTGCATACTTTGCAGCTATATTTTTTCGTTTTAACTTTGAGCTTATTGTCATTAAGCCAGACTCGGCTGTCCATTGATCTGTTAGCAATGTTACAGAACGTAGCTGAAGAGAATCAGGATAATTTGTCATCTTGTCGGAAATACGTTTTAAAATAAGGTTCTTTAGAGTGTTGTTTGTTAAAGCCAATGGATCGTTTGGATTTAATTTTAAACTCTTTGCCATCTTTTCCCACAATTCTCTATTTAGAACAAGCAAAGCTGTTAAAAAAGGTCTATCCTTTCCGATAACCATTGCTTGATCAAATAGAATATCTGCCTTTATAATAGCTTCTATCTCAGTAGGGGAAATTTTGTCTCCATTTTTCGTAATGATAACATCTGACATACGTCCAATAAAAAAAAGACGACCATCATTGTCTATACGAATCATATCACCAGTGTGCAGCCACCCATCTTTGAGTGCCGCCTCAGTAGCTGATGGATTATTCCAGTACCCCATCATTACGCTTGGACTTTTTACAAGAAGTTCTCCATTTTTGATCATAATATCAACAGTTTTCAAAGGCTTGCCTACACTTGAAGGAATGTTATTTTCAACCACATTAACGCTCACAATAGGTCCTGCTTCTGCCTGCCCATAACAGTTAAGAACAGGAATTCCAAATGCGATGAAAGTTTTATAAATTTCAGGTGGAAGAACTCCTCCTGCATAAGATGCGGAACGCACTCTATTACCAAGAATTTTTCTTACTGGTCTTGCTATTAAGAGATCAAATATTGGAAACAGCAAAAAGTCAAAATGCCAATTTCCCCGCCCCTGACGATATTCAAAAAGATTCCAGCCTATTTTGACTGCGTATCTAAATATAGATTGAATCCATAAAGGTTTTTTCATTAATTTAGAATTAATCTGCTCATACAAATATTCATAAAGTCGAGTAGCAGAAACAATGCGGGTTGGTTTTATTACCTTTAAATCGTAGATATTTCTTGGAAAAGCAGTTGCACAATCTGCCATTATTGGAAAAAACCAGCCGCTTGCAAAGGGAACGAGAATATCATCATCATAAACAGTTGTGTGATGTATTAATGACTCTGCATTTGATAAGAGATTTTTATGACTTAACATAACCCCTTTTGGCTTTCCCGATGTTCCTGAAGTGTAGTGTATAACTGCAATCTCATCGGGATCAGATGTTATATCAATTAGTTCAAAGGATTTTTCTTCATCTCTGCTGGGCAGCCATGAAGATATTTTATCCAACCGAACCATCTTTAAATTATTAACAATATCTCCAACAGATAATAATATTTCTTCTTGTTCTTCACCTTCTATTAGCAAAAATTTGATGCCGAGATCTAAAATTACAGACTCATTATAATCTTTAGAGCCAAAACCATTAACAGGCATAGGAACTGTTAGAAGCCCCAACCCTGATGCAGCAAACTCAAAAATCGCACGTTCGTAAGATGTTTTTACCATCAAACCAACACGATCACCTTTTTCTAAATTCTCTTTTTTTAATGCAGCCTGCCACTTTGCAACACTATTTGCAGTATCTCTCCATGAAGATGTGAGCCACTTTTTTGTGGTTTCATCAAAATACATATAAGCCGATTTATCAGGGCTGCAGCTTACACGCATTTTAAAGAGACCAAATATTGTGCCTGCATCTTTTGTACTGATTTCTCTTCTCAAAGTCTTCCTCATTAAGGCAAATTAGCAAATTCTAATTATGCAACAACAATAATAGAGTTATAGAAATAATAAAGCCTGCAATTTGAATTGCAAAACTGACCTTATCTACTTTAACCATATGTGCAATGCTTACCTGAGATTCTCTATCAATATGGGTATTTACCCAAATAATTTGCAATAATGTTAAAACAATAAATATATAAGCAAGAACATAAATTTTATCGATCAAAACGAGGGTTGAACACTCTGGAATAGCATCAAGAGCTGCCTGCTGCATGAAAACGGTTGTTAATAAGGCCGTTGCAGGCATTGCTGTCCTAACTTCAATTAATGTTGGTTTTAAAATAAGCGTAACCCAGTTTGTCATCAAAACTATAAAAAGCGGCAGCATTACTTTCCATATGAAAAAGTTTATGTGTCTTTCCAATGCAAAAGAAAATTTTACTAATGAATATTTTGACACTGCTGCACCAGTTGCACCAAAATTTGTTCCATAATCGTGAATATAAGTATTTGTATCTAAACCCTTTATCTGCCATCCGGGAATCAATAACCCCGCATCATATCCAGTATCAGACATATCAGGAAGATAGACTACTTCATCATATGGAAATGTTGGATTTTCAATAAACAGTTCTAATTTTTGCTTGTCAAGCGGGTAACTCCTCAAGTCAAACGGTTGAAAAAAACGTCCCTCAATTCTCATTACCTGATACCTACTTCCATCAGATAGTATCGTTGACGGCTCCATAAGAATTTTTTTTGTCAAACTCCAATCTTCAACAAGATTTGTAAATGTCATTGATTTAACAGGATCAAAATTACCCTTCCACCGTAACCAGATATACCCAGTCATGTGATATGTGTTTGAAATTATATTCAAATCATAAATATTTACTCCATAAAAACCTACTTTAACCTGTTTAGCGTTAGGAGGCAATGTATCAAGAGGCAAGAGCTTGCCTCTTGTGTGATTAACTCGAAGTGCCATATTATTTCCATGACCCGCCTCTTGAGCCTTAATGTTTTTATTATAAAAGAGAAGCATATGGATAATGGAAAGAATAAATATAATCCATGTTATGAATCGTCTCTTATTGTTATTGGTTTTCTCAAATGTAAACATTATTTTTCTTCCTTATTCAAACACATTTAATATTTGCATTTTTAAATGAAATTATTTTTTTGTATGCTTACTTAAGCTTGTGCATCTGACAATCTAAATCAAATAAAGTCAATACATTATATCACAACTGCGCAACTCCTATATCAACAATTGTAGGGGCAACCGATACAATCAGTCGCCCCTATCTATGTTCTGCTTAAAAATATGAAAAATTATTTGACTTCCTGCAAAACTCATCTTCTATCCAGTAAACTCAAGTGGTCAATTCAGGTTTTGAAGGAACTCTATTTAAAATTACCTGACCACAAATGTGATATGTCGCCAAAATGTTTTTGAACCCATTCATCTGAATATACTGTATCTAAATAACGTTCTCCACGATCTGGAATTATAGCGGCTACCACCGCATCTTTTGGAAACTCTTCACGTTTTTTCTCAATTGCCATAATAACACCACCTGTAGAGCCACCTGCTAAAATAGCCTCACTATGGAGAAGACGGCGGCATCCAACAATACAATCCACATCCGTTATATGAACAACATCGTCCTGTAAATCAGGTATCATTAACTCAGGAACTCTTGCTGCACCATGTCCTGGAATAATGCGTTTTGATGGAGGATCGTTATATATTGCGCTTCCTTTGGCATCTACTGCAATTACCTTAGTATCTGTTATCCCAAAAAAGCGTAAATATTCTCGACACCCGCGCAATGTGCCGCAAGTACTTACAGCCACAAATAGATAATCAAGTTTACGGTTTAAAGCATGGATTATCTCGTGCATTGTCTGGTGATGTGCACCGGGGTTATATAGATTGGCATATTGATTTGTCCAGTATGAGTTAGGTATCTCATCTTGCAGCTGCTGAACCCTTGCAACACGGGCATGTAGATATTCTCCTGTAACAGGGTCGGGTTTCGGCACCAAATCAATAGTTGCACCATAAACCTCTAACATTTTGAGGTTCTGAGCAGTTGTTTTAGGGTCAACAACACATATAAATTTAAGACCAAGAAAGTGGCAGACTTGGGCTAAACCAATTCCCAAATTTCCTGAACTTGATTCAATGATCGTTGTTTCAGCATTGATCTCTCCTTTTTCAAGCCCTCGCTTAACAATGTTTAATGCTGTGCGATCTTTAATTGACCCGCCTGGGTTAAACATTTCAAGTTTGACCCATACCTGAAATGGGGCATCTTTAAATAAACGGTTAAGTCGAATTGTAGGGGTATTACCGATTGTGCCAAGTATTCCGTCAGTATTCATCTCTAATCTTGCTCCTCAATCCTAATTACAATTATTTTTTAATATTTTTAAATGACGCTGCATAAGCTGATTCATTGTTTGAATTTGTTGGATCATTATCTGTTCGATTTTATCATCATTAATAGATGTTGGTATTAATTCAGGCGGCTTAGGTTCCTGTAATAGAGATTCTGCAGTATTAGATATTTGAGGCTCTTTTACAAGTTTTTGCTCAATTTCCCCCTCAATATTTTGCTTAACTTCTATTTTGATCTTTTGAACAGGTTCTCTTTCTATATTTTGCTCGACTTTCTCTTTGTTATCGCTTTGAACTTTTTGCTCAATGATTTTATTAAGATTTCGATCGATCCAGTGTCGCTCACGCTGGAATGGATAGTTGGGTAATAAAACTTTTGAATGGCAAAAAGGTGATTCAAATGTTTTCCAGTTAACATCCACGCCTGAGACATAAAGCTCTCCTAATGATCGTAATATTCGCATTGTATCTGGAACTCTTGGAGATAATGAAGATAACCGCCTAATATCAGAGTTTTTCTCCAAACCATTTTCAACAAATAGGCTCTCTGGAAGGGTCATATCAAGATCAATCAAATTAGGGCTTGGTCCTATTTCAACCATCGTGTTGTAGTTTTTACGGATATAGAGCAGACTCTTCACAAACTGAACAGGTTGACGCATGTGCTGACACCAATAATCAGTTGTGCAAATCTCATCTCCGATTGGTTTTCCTGTTAAATTAGAGATAACAGGAACTATAGGGGTTTTATAAGATATGTTCTTAGCACTTTTTTGAAAATTATCCATAATCTGTTCGGTCAATGGCGAATGAAAAGCAGTAGATATATTTATCTGCATTGAACGAATTCTTTGACTTTCCAAATTTTTAACAACATTGTCAACAGCATCTGCAACGCCTGAAATGAGAATTATCTCAGGTCCGTTTATTGCTGCCACTGATACTTTATCCTGAAAAGGCTTAACTGCCTCCTCAACTTTTTCAAGGGGAGCAAAAACACTTACCATTTTGCCTTTTTCAGTTATTTCATTCATTAAATATGCACGCTCAATAATTAAACTTAAAGCCTCTTCAGGAGTAAAAACCCCAGCAGCACAAGCAGCAGCATATTCACCCAAGCTATGCCCCATAACCGCATCTGGAAATACTCCCCATGATTTCCAAAGTTCAGTGAGTGCAAACTCAAGAATAAACATTGCTGGTTGTGTATATAAAGTTTTATC
This sequence comes from Desulfamplus sp., assembly GCA_015233755.1. Taxonomy (GTDB): domain Bacteria; phylum Desulfobacterota; class Desulfobacteria; order Desulfobacterales; family Desulfobacteraceae; genus Desulfamplus. The sequence goes on from JADFXA010000078.1 coordinate 5,449, forward strand.
TAAATCTGATGTGCCGATAATGGGCTTTAATGAAAAAATGTTAAAAGGTCTGGCAGGAGGTTTATTAGGCACAGAAGAAGCAGCATTGCCATTTTCAGTTCTCTCTCCATTTTTAGTTGTTTTTGCAGCTTCAATTGTTTTTGTTTGAGAGCTTTCAGCATCTGTTTTAAGTGGCGGAAACATAACTTCATTGAGTGGTTTGGAAAGCCTCTTTGAAAGTCCAGATTTAGCTATAAAGTCAAAACATCTATCCATAGCCTGCTTAAAAACAGGTTGTGTCTGATAAAGCTCCAACCCCATGTTTGGATATTGAGAACCCTGACCAGAGTAGAGAAAAACTATCTTTGGATTAATATGAGATTTTCCATAAAATAGGTCTTGGTCTGCACCATTTTCTGCTGCGATTTTAAGAAGCGATACTGCCTTTTCACTATTTTCAGCAATTATAGCCATTCTATGTTCAAAATGGGAGCGGCAAGTTGCAGCAGTGTAGGATATATCTTTAAAATCTGGTGGTTCAGGCATATTTAAAAAATTGAGATAGCGATCAGCCAAATCTTTAAGAGCCTCTTTAGTGCGGGCAGATATTGGCAGCAAGTGCTGCAAACGAATATTGGAATCAGTTAATGCTGATTGTGATTCACTCAACTTTGGTGTTTCTGAAACGATTAAATGAGCATTTGTCCCGCCAAAAGAAAAGCCGCTAATTCCAGCATTTCTAACTCTATCGCCAATAGTCCAAGGAATATGATCAGATGCAACTTTAATTGGAATCGATGCCCAGTTTATTTTGGGATTAGGCGTATTAAAATAGAGTTGTGCTGGAATTGTTTGATTTTGAACACCTGCAACTATCTTTAAAAGACTTGCCATACCAGCAGCAGCTTCTAAATGTCCAAAATTTGTTTTAACAGAGCCAATCAAAAGCGGATTTTCTCTTGGATTTGTAAAAACGCGAGATAAAGCACCAACTTCAATCGGATCACCAAGTGATGTTCCAGTACCATGAGCTTCTATGTAATCAATATCTTCTGGTTTTAGATTAGCCATGTTCAATGCTTGACGAATAACAGCCTCTTGAGCTGGAGCAGATGGAACAGTCAAACCTCCTGACGGTCCGTCATGATTTACAGCAGAACCTCGAACAACTGCCCAAATACGATCATTATCTCTTATTGCATCAGAGAGACGCTTTAAACAAACCACTCCGCAACCCTCACCTCTTACATAACCATCTGCTGAAGCGTCAAAAGTTTTGCTGCGTCCATCTGGAGCCATAAGGTGTGATTTTGAAAAGCTTACAGAAATCTCTGGAGCTAAAATGATATTGACACCTCCAACTAAAGCCATATCACACTCTTTATCACGCAAAGAGCGTGATGCAAGATGTAAAGCTACTAAACTTGAAGAGCAGGCAGTATCAAGAGAAAAACTTGGACCATTTAACTTTAAAAAGTAGGATAAACGTCCAGCAGCAAGCCCAAGTGTATTGCCTGTTCCAAAATAGGCATCAATATCTTCAGGGTCTCCTGAACCCATAAGATTTGTGCCATAATCAAGTCCCATAATACCAATAAAAACGCCGGTATTACTCCGTGCTAAAGTATGAGGTGCAATATTTGCATTTTCAAGGGCTTCCCAAGCAACTTCTAACAAAAGCCTCTGCTGCGGATCCATACTTCGAGCTTCGCGAGGTGTAATTCTGAAAAAAGCTGCATCAAACTTATCTACATCTTTTAGCAGAGCTGCAAAACGGGTGCTGATACGTCCCGGAGCATCTTGATCAGGATCATAATAGATAGAGTTGTCCCAACGCTCAACAGGAACTTCAACTACTCCGCTCTCTTTGTTAAAAAGCAGTTTCCAGTAATCTGACAAGTTGTACAAGTTGTTGGAACCACCCGGAAAACGGCACCCAATACCAATAATTGCAATTGGCTCACTCCGCTCTTGACGTAAGGCATCGTATTTTTTACGTATCTCTTTAAGACCAAACAAAGCCCTTTGCAGCGGGGTTAGCTGGTCAAGTCCTGTTGTTTTTGAATTTGTATCACTCACGGCGGTTTTTAAACTCCTGTTGTTGCCAATTTTAAAATTTATAATAATTATCTTGTATTGTGAAAAATTTTATAAATCAGCCAAAAGGTCTCGCAGTTCATCATCAATTGCGGCCTCTAAATTGGCTTCATTCATGTTTGTTATCTCTGATAAAAGGGAATCAGAGTCTTTCGATGAAACAGTGGTGTCTTGTTTATTTGTCAAGCGTTCTGTTTTGCTGTCATCTAAACTATTGGCTTCTTGTTTTGTCTGCTGGCTCAACTCTTTATTAAAAAGAGGTTCTATAGTTTCAATAAGACATTCAGACATGCCTTTTACAGTAGGAAAATCAAATGCAAAGGTAGCTGGTAATGTATGACCTAAATCGGCTTCAAGCAGCTCTTTTAATTCAATTGCCATAAGCGAATTTAAACCATAATCAAAAAGGCTGAGTTCAGGGTCAATGCAAACATCAGATGAAATATCCAATATAGTTCCAACTCTTTTGCATATATGGTTATTTACAATATTTAGACGCTGCATAGCTGGAGTTCGTGCTAATATGTCGATTATTCCAGAAGTATTTACAATGCTCTGTTCAGCTAAACCCGTTAAATCTGTTTCTAATTTATTTGTATTTAATAAATTTTCTTCATTACTTTTTTTATTGTTCTTCCCGTCAGATTCAATAATTCCAGAAATAAATTTGTGATCTCCGCCTTGACCCGCACGAGAGACAAAACGAGACCAATCAACTGAAAATAGACCAACTTGAGGCGGCATCAATTTTAAATCTAACCCAAACATTGCAAGATTTATCTCTGGAGATAACGAACCAATACCTGCTGATTGCCACCTGTTAGTTACTCCTGCATTATGCTGCGAAGCCATCCCAGATTCTTTCCAAGGCCCGTAATTGACGCTGATAGCTTTAATACCTTCTGCTCTAAGTTGGTGTGCAAACACGTCAAGAAAAGCATTGGCTGCTGCGTAGCTTCCTTGTGCAGGAGAACCCATAACAGAAGAGATAGAAGAGAAAAAAACTACAAAATCAAGAAGTTCAAATGGTTGTAAATCTTGAGCCG
>JADFXA010000079.1 GCA_015233755.1 Desulfamplus sp.
GGACCATGGCCCCCAATTAATACTAAGACCAGATAATCCTAAAGATCTACGATATTGGGCTAAACCATCTAAAAAAGCATTTGCAGCAGAGTAATTTGCCTGTCCTTGACTGCCAAGAAAAGATGCAGCAGAAGAAAATAGAATGAAAAAATCAAGTCTCAAATCTTTTACTAAATTGTGTAAATTCCATGCCCCAATTGCTTTAGGCTCAATAACAGCGGATAGACTTTGATAAGTTTGGAGAGGTAAAAGTGCATCTTGACGAATTCCAGCTAAGTGGATAACACCTTTAAGAGTTGTCAGATTACACGACAATCTTTTAAGTTCGTTATTCAACTTTGCTATATCACAAAGATCAACCTGAATAAGCTTTATCTCAACCTCTCTATTTTCCAATTCTCTAACAGCATCTAAAAATTGAGGCTTGGGTTCTCTTCGAATCAACAGCCAAAGTTTTCTTGCCCCAAGTTCTACAAGTTTTTGTGCAATCGGCAAACCAAGTCCACCAGATGCACCAGTGATGAGATATGCTCCATCTGGATCAAGACTTTGTGGCGATGTTTGAGGATTAGAGATATTTTCAGCAGAGTGAGGTGAATCAACCATATTGATCTTGATACGAGGATAAAATAATCTGCTATATCTATTAGTTACAGAATCAATAGTGGTAGATATTCTATATGCCCGTTGCTCCAAAGAGTCTTGAGTTAAAAAATCTGAAATAAAATGATCTATTTGAGACTTGTCACTATTTGGATCAATTTTTGAGTCAAAATCTATAAGTCCTCCAAAATATTCAGGATACTCTAAAGCAACGGTTTTACCTAACCCCCAAAGAATTTGCTGAAGTGCTTTAGGACTTTTATTTTCAGAAGATTTTTCTCCCAATCCAATTGAAAAGGCACCATGAGTAATTCCATAAAACTTAAATTGTCGTCTTGATTCAGCAAGGGTATTAATTAAAATAGCAGCATTGTTTAGAACATCAAGCTGCTGTTGTCTCAGTTCTATAGTAGTTAGATGTTCTTCAAAGACAAGGTCAGAAGCCCAGAGGTAAATAACGCGAAGTGGCTTATTAGAATAGGATTTTAGATTTTCCAACTCTTGATAGAAATTTTCTTGTAAAATTATCTGACAATCAACTCCAATTGCCTCAAGTTTTTTGAATAATTGATTACCCAAAGTTCCCTTGTCAGCAAAAATTAAAACTTTAGATGATTCAATAGTTGGCTCAATATTGAATTTCTCAGATAGAGTCTGATCAAAGTTAAGGGGTTTAGAACTTACCTCTTCAGCCTCTTCCCAATCGATAGTATAAAATTTTGTTATCTTATCAGCCGTTATTTTGTTTAACTCTTTTTTACTTAAATTTTTAGCAGTTAAACCTTTTAATAAAGTTGCCTGATCAGTCAATTTAACAGTCAATCCTAAGAAGGATAGAATCGGAATTCCATCAGGAGTAAAAACTCTTATATCGCCTTGAATGTAATCAGCCTCTTTACGAGTGTTGACAATGCTTATTGCACTTTCGAACAACGGTAGTTCATAAACTTCAAAACGCTCTAACGCAAAGGGAATTAAGATTTTAGACTCTGCTTTCATTATCTCTACTATTTCAGGTTTACCAAAGACTAATGATTGAAGCATTGCATCAATAAAACCAGGATATATATCATATCCTTGAGTTACAGATTCAGGTGTAAGATTAAAACGACAGAGAGCCTTTCCTGCATTAGAATCTTCTAAAGCTGAATCAAAATAAGATCGCCATAGATCGCTGTTAGTTTCTCCTGAATAGCAATAAGCCCGTTCAATACGACAAAACCCAGTCCCAAGATTGTAACCTAATTTATTGAAATTGGAGTAAAAGTCAGAACCTAATATTATCTGATTTGAATTTTTACAAACCTCATCAACCCAACTAATGAAAGGCTTCTCACTATATTTATCTTTCCCATTCAGACGATTTTTATTTTGCGTACTTGAATTAAACCCTTTATCAGCAGATTTTAAACGTCCTTCACAATGTGTAATCCAAGGCTCATTTGATGTTCGGCTTATGATCTTAAAAGCTGTTCCAAAATCATCTAAATTTGGTTGTTCAGAGTTTTCACAAACTAATTGGACAGATCGTATTTCATGCACAACCATTGGGGCAGTAAAACGAATATCAATCGCTACATTATTAGTTCTATTTTTTCTTGTAAAATATGAAAACAGATAAGATAGATAGGCAGCCGCTGGAACAATAGGCTCACCGTAGATTATATGTTCAGGTATAAAGGATGGTGATTCTTCGTTAAACTCAATATTATAAACTTCAATAGCTTGAACTTGCTCAATATTTTCAATATTTGGATTCTGAGAAATTGGGGGTAAAAAAATCTTTTGTCCCGGGAAAATAGAGATATTTGACTCTTCGTAATCTGTCTTTGATAATTTCTCTGTTGCAACTGGATTCATCCAGAACCTTTTACGCTGAAAAGGATAGGTTGGAATAGATATTTTGTTTCCTGTTAAAATAGTAGGAAAGAAATCAGCACTATTGGTATGGGTAGAATAATCGTCGGGATTAGATATAAATTTTTCTATATTTGCAATTAGTTCAGATTTACTGTTACCAGATACAAAGCATTTATAATCAAAAGATGTTCTACCAACCCGAGCTGTATAGCACATATCAATCAATTTTTTATGCAGATGTTTAGCATTATTGTCAGGAGAGTCGCCAATTTGTTCGGGCGTATCGTCAAACTTTTTAATTAACTCTATATAATCACTACAATAAGCAACCAACGCATCTTGGTTTTTAGCTGAAATTGTTAGATTATATTGGTAAGAATTGTTTGGAGCTGAATTTGTATCAAGAACTATTTGAGTATTGTGAATTGGCTTATTATCTAACAACTTTTCTGTTGGCTGTGCTAAAATCACATGTGCATTAGTTCCAGAGAATCCAAACGCACTTATTCCAGCAATAAATCGTTTATTATTAGTTCCAGTTATGTTTCCACTCTTTTTAATATCTTGGAAAATTATCTTTTCTCTTGGTATTTCTATAGGTAAATCTTTCCACGAAATCAATGGATTAGGGGTCTCAAAACCAACTTGTGGAGGAATAATACCAGAGTTAAGAGTCAAGATAGTCTTAATAATGCTTGCCATACCAGCAGCAGCTTCTAAATGTCCGATATTTGCTTTAACAGAACCAACCCATAGTGGGCGATCTTTAGGACGATCTTCTCCATAAACAGCACCCAATGCCTGCATCTCAATTGGATCGCCAAGCCGCGTACCAGTTCCGTGAGCCTCTACATAATCTACATCTAAATGGCTTATCCCTGCATTTTCAAGTGCTAAACGGATAACTTTTTGCTGTGCAGAGCCATTTGGTGCTGTAAAACTTGAAGATGCACCGTCATGGTTCACAGCAGAGCCTTTTATGACTGCAAGAATACGATCGTTATCTGCAACAGCCTGATCCAAAGGCTTTAGCAATATTGCCCCTGCACCTTCGCCACGAACATAACCATCAGCCAAAGCGTCAAATGTGCGACAACGCCCAGAAGGAGACAAAGCTCCAAGTTTGGAAAAATAGACAAATAGGTGTGGATGAACCATCACATTTACCCCAGCCACAATAGCGGAAGAGATAACACCAGAACGTAAAGCTTGGCACGCGCAATCAAGGGCTGTCAAAGATGAAGAGCAAGCTGTATCAACAGGAAAGTTAGGTCCTTGCAAATTAAGCAAATATGATACTCTTCCAGCAGCAGCAGAATACATAGAACCAGTAGCAGAATAGCCATCAATGAATTGAGGATTTGGAGACCAAAGATGCGACCCCATATAATCCATTGTGGAAATTCCTACATAAACTCCAACACGCTCTCCAGAATAGGAAGAGGGAATAATAGCAGCATTTTCAAAAGTATCCCAGATAGTTTCAAGCAAAAGGCGTTGTTGAGGATCAAGAGATAAAGCTTCTTTTGGTGAGATACGAAAAAATTGAGCGTCTAAATCAAAAATATTAGAGTCATCTATAAAACCACCAACTTGAGAGTAGGTTTTTCCTAATTTATCAGGATCCAAATCCAACCAAAATTTAGAATCCCAACGACTTGAAGGTACTGGCTTAATTACACAATGCCCATCTAAAAGTAATTGATGAAATTTTGATGGAGTATTTGCAGAACCCGGAAAACGACAAGCCATTCCTACAATAGCAATTTCTCTTTTTTGATCATAACTTTTATGGTTTTTAGTATTAAATTCACTGATATAGATATTTTTGCTCTTGTTTGTTTTTAGATTATCTTTTTTATAGTATTCATTAGTAAGAAAGTTCGTCAAAGAGGCTATATTTGGTTTATCAAACATTAATGTAGCAGATATACGAAAACCAAGTTCGTTTGATAGATAGTTTGCCATGCGAACAGCGTGTTGAGAAGTCAAACCCATCTCTAAGAAACCGACATTATTGTCAGAAGATGGAGTAACTATTCCTTGAGTAACAACTTTTATAGCTTCTCTGATTAATGAATGTAGTCTGTCTGGTATCAGGTTATTTTCTGTAGGAAGTTTCGAAGTTTCTTTTGCTTCAGCTATTTCAGCCACTCTTTTTATAACACTAATTTGAATATCATTTGGCAAACACTCTATATCAAAGCGTTCTGAATTTGCCAATAGAGCTAAACAATCTGTTAATGCGACATTTGAATCTGTAAACCGTTTTAATGTAGAAACTGAAATAACAGGTAACTCTTGGTTTATTACTGAATGGTAATTAGAATAATAATCCTTTGCACATTCATCTATAGCACCGCTTAAAACACCGTGAGGACTTATTTCTATAAACGTTGTGTATTCATCAGCCAACATCGTTTTTATAGTCTCTGCAAAACGAACAGGCTGGCTAATATGTTCAGCCCAATATTTAGTACCAAAATCACCGGCAAGAGGCTTTCCACCACGAAGTGATGAATAGATAGGCATCACTGAGTCTTTTATAATAAAATCGCTAATAGCATTTTCTAAATTTGGTGTAAACGGCTCTACAATAGGGCTATGATAAGGGATATTAATACGAAGTATTCTACAAAAGATATTTTTTTCTTCTAATTTTTTGATTAAAGGTGTGAGTATATCGGCTGTTCCTGTTACTACAGTTGCGGTAGGACTATTTATCGCGGAAATCCAAATGGAAGAGGAGACAAAGGACTCTTCAGAGTCTAAAATTTCTCTAACAGCTTCTTTAGGCAAACTGATATGGGCAAGAACCCCTTTGCCAATAATATGAGACATTAATTGGCAGTGTTCCCAAACAAGGTGCATAGAATCTTCTAAGCTGAGAATGCCAGCCATATTAGCTGCTGCAATCTCTCCGGAAGAGTGTCCAACAACCCCGTGAGGAGTAACTCCCCATGATCTGAGTAGTTCAGACAAGCCAATCTGAATAGCAACATTACAAGGGTGGGCAATTAAAAGATCATCAATGCGGGAATCATTAGCAGAACGGTTAATCTCTTCAACTATTGACCATTTTGAAAATTTTATAAACTCTTTATCACAACGCTCAATTATATCTTTAAAAATGGATTGTTCATTGAACAGATCGGCACCCATAGTCTTCCATTGGGTGCCGATTCCCGCATAAACAAATGCACACTTTGTTTTAAAACCAAAACGCATTATTTAGATGTAACCTCAGTTGCAATTTTTTCACCCTCTTTATAGTAACTCTGAAAATAATCTCTCATCTCTTCAGGATCAAAATTAAGCAGAGTACCGCCAGATTCAAAATGTTGGGTAAATACTTTGCCAATAGCATAGGTGCAAGAACCTCCTACAACACTTAATGTTACTGCACCTGTAGTTGTTCCAATAAGTGGAATATTTTTCACAAGAGAAGCCAAAAATGGACTTGCGTGAACAGGTAGTCCGCCTCCTACTAAAGTTGTTACAAGAGTTTTACCAATATTTTTCATAAAAGGAACATCATAAATTTTGCAAAGCGATTGAACTAACTCCATCTGAATTCCAGTAAGAGCTATAAAATCTATTACTGGTAAGGGAATTAATCCTGCTCCAACAGCAGCATATACTCTTTTACGAGTGGCTTGTTCGGCTTTTTGTAGCCTCTCTTTGAATTCTGATTCTGAGAGAGTTTCCTTTTTCATTGTTTCTGATTTAACTTCCTCAGTTGCATGCGCCGTCTTATCAGACTCATTAGCAGATTTGTGATTCATGTCATTTTCTCCTTTCTTTAAAATTAACTTTTAACTAATTGTTAAACGATTTCTTTATTCTTTGTCTTACTAACTACATTTATCAGAGACTGCTTTTATTTGCTTGTGTTGTTAATAAAAATTTAAAATACAACCTTTATACCTGTACCATAGGTTTGATCTCGTGGACGAATTCCAAGCAACTGATTGGCATTATTATCATATTCTTCTTTGTATGATAAGCTCACAAACAGATTTTCCATAATTTTAAAATCCACACCAACGCTAAATGTCCAACGATAAAGATCTGAATCGCCAGCATCTACTACATATATCAAATCTTGTGTAACCATAACTCCGTAATAAGGAAGGAGTTTAATGCTTTCATTAAAATATAACACATCATATTTTTCTGTATTTGGATCGTAATTATGAATAGTATCAGCTATTCCCCACTCTTTTACTAAGAGATATGTCTCATGGTATTCGTCAATATATTTTTTAGTCTCATAACCATAAGCACCAAACATCGAAAGTTTAAAAATCTCAGTATCATCAAATTTAAAACTATAAACATCTCCGCCAATACCAAGGTAATATGTCCATCTTTCGTCTATATAAGAGTAGTCATCTTCAAAATAAAAAACACCCGGTGCAAGATAAGACTTTTTGGTAAGGGCATATCTAAAATCTTCGTGAACATCGTATTTGGTTGAATCCCTAAGATTTGTGTTTTGCTCAGAAAATGGGGGAGCTTTAGGTTTTGCAACATTTTTTTTCTCAAAATTACCGCGAAGATTATTTGTAAAGCGGTTATAACGTAAAGAAATTAGAGAACCAAGTGCATGGTTATCTGAAGTCCAATTACCTGTAGTTCTGTCCCACTGATAAGTAGCCTCAACATGCCACAATAAATCCTCTGGAATAGGATCAAAGGTCAAAGGATTACGTGTCCACCAATTACTTAGATCCTGCTCTTTTTTCTTTTCAACTTTCTGTTGGGTTTTATTCTCTTCCTTCTTAGTTTCTTGGGAAAAACTATTTATTGGTAATGCTATACAAATTGTTATTATTCCCCAAATTACTACCCTAAATACTTTGTTCCACATTTTTCTCCTCCTTTAGTTTATGTTTAGTTAATTTCTGTATCAAAATTTTAACTGACAAACAATTTTAATAATAATCTAACATATCAGGTATCTGATAATGTATTTTTAATCATTTGCCCAATTGATTCCAAATGCTCAAAAATAAAAAAGTGGTTGCCTATGAATTTTTTAATTATCAATTGAGATGTAGTTTCAAGCTGCCAAATTTTAACATCTTCTTCTTTTATATGTTCATTACTCCCGAGCATAGCTGTTATAGGAACAGGCAATGGCGGACGAGAGATATGTTCATAAACTTCTAATGCTTTGAAATCAGCCCTTAAAATAGGAATAAAGAGATCCATAAGCTCTTTTTCTGCAAGCACCTCTTCTGCTACACCACCATAGTTTTTAACTTTTTCGATAAAAGCATCACGAGGTAGTTTGTGAACATTTTTTTCACGACGAGGAATTGATGGTGCAGGTGCCCCGCTTAAAAAAAGATGGAGTGGTAATGGAAGCCCTGCATTAAAAAGACGACGAGTTAATAAATAGGCGATAGTTCCGCCCATGCTGTGTCCCCAAATAGCAAACGGAAAATTATCATAATAAGAAAGTTGATGAAATATATCTGACACCAAATCATGTATATCGTTTAATAAAGGCTCATTGAGCCGCCTTCCATGTCCAGAATATTCAATGTCTATAGTTTTAATATTATTGGGAAGATGTTTTTTTATATCTTTAAATGCAAACGAAGTTCCACCAGCAAATGGGATACAAATAAGAGAGATAGGTTTTAGCATGGACCTGACTTTGAGCCTAATATCGGCAATTGATAATTCTGAATTTCTATAAAATTAGCTTTAATCAATGGAATATTGATATTTACTAAAGGCTATTAACCCATATACTAAATTGAAAATTTCAATATAACATGTGATTAAAGAGGTCAAGTCTATTGTTCAGGAATTTTAGTATTATAAATAATTGTTAGTATTACATTACAAAAAAATAGGGAATGAACAACACTTGTGTTGTTCATTCCCTACATTGTAATTATAGAAAACAACTATTTAAAATAAACTATAGGAAGTTATATTTTATTGAGTTTTAAACCATCTCAAATATAGCAGCGGCACCCATTCCACCACCAATGCACATTGAGACAATACCATATTTGCCTTTGACCTCTTTAAGATTTGCAAGGCAAGTTGCAG
>JADFXA010000007.1:0-8312 GCA_015233755.1 Desulfamplus sp.
TACCACAGATCGCTTGAGCTGCTTAAAAGAGCAAGTAATTACGGGGCAAATATAATACCCGTAAAATCTGGAATCATGGTTGGGCTTGGAGAGAGAGAACAAGAGCTTAAAGATACAATCATCGATCTTTACCAAAATGGATGCACAATTCTTACAATTGGTCAATATCTTCAACCTTCAGCAAAACACCTTCCAGTGGTTAAATTCTACTCTCCAGAAGAGTTTGATGAACTCAAAGAGTTTGCAAAGTCAGTTGGTTTCACGTCTGTGGCATCAGCACCTTTTGTAAGAAGCTCTTATGAAGCTGAAAAATTAGGTAGAACTCCTTTATAAATCAGCTTATTTTCCCTAATTTTGCTAATACTTCATTATAAACAGAGTAAAACCGGTCATGTTCCAGTATGGTTTTTTGCAAAATATTCTCCATCGCATTTACTTGGCTATAATTTATAATTTGATTAACACTTGAATTAAAGGCTGACATATTGTCCATAGTGTGCATTGATTTAGATATAAGAAGGACTATGATCTTACGGCGAGACATCATATCAAGTTGGTTTAGATAGTCCATAAGTCTGCGTGAGCCTCTGCGGTTAATATCAAAATCATCGTCAATTATAATTATATTGAACATGTGATATGTCATACTTGTAATAGCTGTCTGTATATTATCAACATTTAAAATGTGGTATTGCATACTGTTAAAAGTTTTAACTGCGACTTCGTTAGCATGAGGATAAGAAATACAGAGCATAGCTGTTTTTGCATTTTTATCAAGAATTCCACCAAAAGGTCTGTCCGCAGCATTATAAGTTGGGATACTTTGCTCTGAAGCCGTATTTTGTGTCTGTGTTGATGTCTGTTGAACATTTTGTACTCCCTCTTCACCAGGAGTAACTTGGATAGTCTGTTTGCATTTTGGACACTTAAGGGAGAATTTTCTTCCTTTTGGAAGTTTATCGTCTGATATATTAAATTGGGTCTGGCAGTGATTACATGCTATTTCCATATTTTGTCTTAATCCTTCATAATCTTGTACTTAAATTATCTAATTAATATTGATGGTTAGCAAATATCTTTATAAATAGTTACTATAACTATCCTTCATACTCATCATCAATTTCAAGACCATCAATGTCAGTAGTTTTTTCACCTCGAGACGCTTTAATAAAGTCAAGACCTCTTCCTACTACTGCTCTGCGGGATGCATAGCCAATTGCAGTATCTTCAGTAATAAGTCCATGCTGGAAAAGATTTATTATAAATTTATCAAAAGTCGTCATGCCAAAAGGTTCGCCGTCAGTTATTATCTCATAAAAAGTTTTACCCTCTGACTCTGCATTAAGAATAGAATCTTTTACTCTAAGGTTAGTTCCCATAATTTCAAATGCAGCTACACGTCCACCTCCCACTTTAGGTAGTAGTCTTTGGCATACGATCCAACGAACAGTATCTGCAAGACGAATACGAATTTGATTTTCTTCTTCTGTTGAAAACATACCAATAATACGGTTAATTGTCTGACCTGCGTCAACTGTATGGAGAGTTGAAAGCACTAAATGGCCTGTCTCTGCAGCAGAGAGTCCTATTTCAACAGTTTCTCTATCACGCATCTCGCCTACAAGAATAATTTTAGGTGCTTGACGAAGTGCAGCTCTAAGTCCATTAGCATAGGAGTCAAAATCTGCACCAAGCTCTCTTTGATTAAAAGTGGCTTTTTTCTGAGGATGTTGGAATTCTATTGGGTCTTCTAAGGTTATTACATGAACCGATCTTGTCTCATTGATGTAGTCAAGAAATGCTGCAAGCGATGTTGTCTTTCCGCTTCCAGTAGCACCTGTAACAAAAATAATTCCATTTTTTTCCAATACCATTTTGTTAAATGCAGGTGGAAGGTTCAAACTTTTAATGGTTGGCATCTTTGTTTCAAGTTTTCTTAAAACAATTGAGTATTGTCCTCCTCTTGAAAAGACGTTTACCCTAAATCTTGCCTTATCTCCAAGGGCATAAGAGAGATCGCATGAGCCGTGGGTTAGAAGCATCTCTGTGAGTCGTCTATCCTGTTTTATGAGGTTCATGGCAAAAATTTCAGTCTGAAACGGTGTTAATACCTTAAGGTCAGGATCCATTTTTACAGGAACAAGTACTCCTGAAGTCTCTACCTGAAGAGGCTTACCCGGGGTAAAATTCAAATCAGATACATTTTCGTTTGACTCAAGCATTTTAGTTAATATGTAGTCAATTTCCTGTTTTTGCATTTTTGATTTTCCCTTTTTGCTTCTATAACGATGCTTTTTCTATGCTATATAGCCCAATTTCTATGGAATTAAAAAACATATATAGTTTATGCTTCTGTAAAATCTGCTGGTGCGTTTTTCAAGAATGGTCTGAATAGTGCTTTGTTATTTGATTTTGCATAAGCCTCTTCTGCACTTATCCATTTTTTGTTGAAAAGCTGCATTATTGCATCATCAAGAAGCTGCATTCCATATTGTTTTCCAGTTTGAATAGCAGAAGGAAGTTGGTGAGTTTTTGATTCACGGATAAGGTTACGCACAGCAGGCGTTGCAACAAGGATTTCAAGTGCTGCACAACGTCCTTTTTTATCAATCCTTTTAAATAGAACCTGAGCAACAACAGCTCTTATACCATCTGAAAGGGTAGAGCGTATCTGTGATTGTTGATTAGCTGGAAAAACTTCGATAACACGATCCATAGTTTTTGCAGCACTTGAGGTATGAAGTGTTCCAAATACAAGATGACCAGTTGAAGCTGCCTCAATCGCAAGGGAGATAGTTTCAAGGTCTCTCATTTCTCCTACGAGAATGATATCGGGGTCTTCACGAAGAGCGCCTTTTAACGCTGATGAAAATGTTTTTGTATGAAGTCCAACCTCCCTGTGGTTTACAATACACCCTTGACTTTTATGAACAAACTCTATTGGGTCCTCAACCGTAATGATATGATCTTTTCTGGTTCGGTTTGCCTGATCAATAATGGCTGCAAGAGTCGTTGATTTACCGCTTCCAGTAGGTCCTGTTACTAATACAAGCCCTCTTGGAAGACCTGCGAGTTTAGATATTACGGAAGGTAACCCTAACTGTTCGGCGGTTAGAATTTCAGCAGGAATTTCACGAAATACCGCTCCTATACCATTACGCTGCATGAAAAAATTTGCCCTGTATCGAGCAAGCCCCGGAATTTCATAGCCAAAATCGACATCACCGGTCTCTTCAAATACTTTAATCTTATCTTCAGGTGTTATCTCATACAAAATACTTCTAAGCTCGTCATTTGAAAGAATATTGTACTTAATTCTCTCTATATCACCATGCAACCTTAATGCTGGAGGGAGACCAGCTGTAAGGTGGAGGTCAGATGCCCCCTGATCATTCATTAACTTAAAAAAAGCATCAATTTTTGCCATGAGTTATCCTCGATTATTTAGTTGCAGGTAACTGCCTCATTAGGCAGATAAGATTTCTCTTTATATTTATGTAATCCTCAATCTAAGAATTAATATTGTAACTTACTCAGAGTATAGAAATCTTTTTTAGGCTTGTTTTAGAAAATGGAGAGTTGAATCGTGCTGCTCTGCTGCTTTATTTTCGGCTTTACTCATTTCAAGCAACCTTGAGTGGCTTTCAATAACTGATGATATTTGTATCTCAATTTGCATACGCTGCCTTTTAAGCTCGCTTATATCGCTGTGTAGCTGAGAAAGTCTCTGGTGCGCTTTGTTAAGAATCTTCTCCGCTTCAACTTCAGCTTCAGCAATAATGGCTTCAGCACTCTTTTTTGCACTATTTTTCATCTCTTCAATCACAGTTTCAGAGTGGACAAGGGCTTTTTGGATCGAATGTTCTCGTGCTTTATAAGCTTGATTTTCAAGCTCAAGCCGGTGGTTTTCACCTTTTATATTATTAATTGTAGAGTTAAGATTTGCAATCTCTTGAGCTATTTCCCATAAAAACAGCTCAACTTCCTCAGTATCAAAACCTCTAAATCTCCGAGTGAACTCTTTTTGCTCAATAACAGCCGATGTAATACCCATTAATTCTCCTTAAAATAAACTAAGTTATTATATTTTCACAAAATTTAACAAGTTTAGAACCGTTATTAGAGATAGATATTGGAAATACATATATACGGTTGAGTTTTACATAAACGAAAAAGCCAATTTATGAAGGCTTCCAACAAGAAAATTTTGTAAAAAAACAATACCAAGCATAACAATGATAGGAGATATATCAATTCCACCAAAATTAACAGGAATATGCTTTCTTACCTGGTATAAAAGAGGCTCTGTAGTGTTGTGGATAAATCTTACAATATTATTATAAGGATCAGGATTGACCCATGAAAGCACTGCTCGTGCAATAATAATCCACATAAATATATTCAATGCGTAGTCAATAACTATTGCAACAGCCTTTAAAAAATTACCAAGAATAAACATGGTTACTGTTATGTCTCCTTAGAAGTGTTATGAATGGCTTAAAGATTCTAATTATGAATGATAAAGTCTAAACATTTTAAAAAATATTTCATTTTTCATTTGAAAGTCAAGAGATTTTAACCATTTCTGTGAGTTTTAAACCAACTTGTATTTTCAAAAATATTATTCAACGAACTATACATATGTCTTGACATAAATAGGACTATATCATAGTCATTGGTTAGACCATTAATATGATTGTGCAGCTCTATGGCTGCTAATTGATTGCAAAGCTTGGGGTCATACACATCTCCCTTGGGGGAGGAAGTTTAATTGTAAATTAGATATTTTAGAGAATATTTGGAGCAATATATAGATGTCTGATAAAGTAAAACCTGAATTTCAGAAAGCCAAAAAAAACAGAATTTTTCAAGATGTTGTTGACCAGATACAAGAGGCTATTCTTGAAGGTAAATTAACTCCAGGAGATGTGTTACCTCCTGAAAGGGAACTTAGAGAGACTTTTAACGTAAGTAGAGGAACTCTTCGTGAGGCTTTACGAGTCCTTGAGCAGAAAGGACTCGTTGAAATCCGCCTTGGAACCGGAGGCGGTGCCCGTGTAAAAGAAGCGGGAACAGAACAGTTGACCGAAACTTTAGCTTTTATGATTCGTTCGGGAACACTGCCTGTAGTCGATATAGGTGAGTTTAGAGAAGGAATGGAAGGAAAGATTGCCTCTCTTGCAGCTTTAAGAGCTAATGAAAAAGATATTAAACGGTTAGAAAAAATACTCAAAAATGCCTGTGAGATGGCGGAAAAAGGGGAGTCTGGTTGGCAAGATTTTCTTTATGCAGATGAGTCTATTCACAAAGAGATTGCAAAAATTGCAAGAAACTCTGTCTATCAATACCTTATGAATGTTGTGCATGACAATATCCAGAGATACTATAACATATTCCTTGATTTTTCAGATAACAGATTGGCGGAAAATTGCCAAGACCTTAAAAATATGGTCTCTGCAATTAAAGAGCGTAGAGCAGAAGATGCTGGACGCATTGCTGAAGAGCATGTCAAAAGATTTAATGCCAGAATGAGAGCCAAAGAGGCTTTGACTACCCAAGCAATTTCTAAGAATAGTCAATGAAATTTTGTACTTCAAAATGGAGATAAAGTTTTCTTTTATATACGCTGACTCAAATTGTTACCGAGAGAGCATTATATAACTTGTAAACAAATTTAAGAACTCTTAAATTCTATGAATATTCTCGAGCATGAAAAAAATCTTGACAGAAAAAAATGATCATAATATTAATGGTCAAACCATTAATATAGTTTGTATTGAATTTTTATTGATTATACGACTATCAGTTTTTAGTACTTCACTTAAATAGATAATTACAAAAGGCAACAACAGAGTAACTATAAAATGAGGACCGCAAATGACAAGTAAAAGAATTACTCAACATCCAGTTCTTGATATTCCAGAAGGGAAAAATGTCCCCTTCAAATGGAACGGAAATGGGCTGGAAGGTAGGGAAGGCGAGATGCTATCTTCAGCCCTTTTTGCTAATGGAATTCAGATTTTCGGACATCACCATAAAGATAATAGTCCGCAAGGTATTTTCTGTGCCAACGGTCAATGTTCCCAATGTCTTGTCATTGCTGATGGATTGCCCGTAAAATCTTGTATGACACCTCTTCGTGAAGGAATGAAAGTTCAGAGTGTTGAGGGGCTTCCAAAAGTTCCAGAAGATGATAACCTATCAACTTTTGAAGATATAGATTCGCAAATTAAAGATGTTGATGTACTAATTATTGGTGGCGGTCCTGCTGGTCTTTCTGCTGCTATTGAGCTTGGAAAATTAAATATAAAAACTTTGATTGTTGATGACAAAGATCGTCTTGGCGGTAAATTAGTTCTTCAGACTCACAAATTTTTTGGCTCTGTTGAAGATTCGCACGCTGGCACAAGAGGGTTTGAAATTGGTCATATTCTTGAGAAAAAACTTGCTGAACTTCCATCAGTTGAGGTGTGGCTTGAGACTACAGCAGTTGGTGTATTCTCAGATAAAATTGTTGGAGTTGTAAGAGAAAATTCACAAAATAGCCAAAATACAAAATGTGATCAGGGTGTTAGTCGCAGCCAATATATAAAAATTAGACCTCAAAAGATGTTAGTTGCAACTGGTGCAAGAGAAAAAATGCTCCCATTTCCAGGTAACACTCTTCCCGGAGTTTACGGTGCCGGAGCTTTTCAAACACTTGTAAATCGCGACCTTGTAAAATCATCTGAAAGGGTGTTGATTGTGGGTGGCGGTAATGTTGGTATTATTGCAGGATACCATGCTATTCAAGCTGGAATTGAGGTTGTTGCTGTAATTGAAGGTTTGCCAGAAGTTGGTGGATACAAGGTGCATGCTGACAAATTAGAGCGTCTCGGAGTTCCAATCTACACAAGGCACACAGTTTTATCCGCAAATGGAAAAGATGCTGTAGAGTCTGTTACTATTGCCCAGCTTAATGATAAATGGAAGGTTATTAAGGGGACAGAGAAAACTTTTAAAGTAGATACTGTACTTATTGCCGTGGGTTTATCTCCTGTAAATGAATTTTACCTTAAAGCAAAAGAGTGGGGTATGGACGTATATTCTGCTGGAGATGCTCAAGAGATTGCAGAAGCCTCTGCTGCTATGTTTACAGGCAAAATTGAGGGGATAAGGATTGCAAAATCACTTGGTATTTACGAAGGAGATATTCCTGACGAGTGGATTTCAAAAGCAGCAGTTTTAAAATCAAGACCCGGTGTTCCGCTAAGTAAAGAGGCTTTGGCGGCTTTAAGAGGAGAAATTATTGAAAACCAAGATAGTGAAAATGAAGCTGATTTAAACACTGCTGCAAATCTAAAGTCTGATGCTATAAAACCAATTTCTGAAAATTGTGTAATGCCGGTTTTCCACTGCACACAAGAAATTCCTTGCAATCCTTGTACATCTGTTTGTGAAGAGGGAATCATCAAAACTCAAGATGATAAAATAACTGGTCTGCCATATCTAACTGATATAAAAAAATGTAAGGGTTGCATGAATTGCGTTGCAATCTGCCCCGGTCTTGCTGCTACCCTTGTTGATTATAGAAAAGATTCTGATAATCCAACTGTAACCCTGCCTTATGAACTTTGGCGGGACAGCGTTGAAAAGGGGCAATTGGTTACTATTACCGATGTTAAAGGTGACATCATAGGTGATTATCCTGTTGAGCGTGTGGTTGCAAATAAAAAGAAATTTCCCGGAACTCTTCTTGTTCAAGTTAAGATGAGAAAAAATGTGGCTAAAAAGGCAATTGGTATTAAATTTCAAAAATCTCCAATTGAGTCTATTGATATTGCTGATACCTCTGCTCTTCCTGACGAGGCTGTTATCTGCCGCTGCGAACGGGTAACTGCTGGTGAAATTCGTTCTGCAATAAGAAGCGGTGTGCGTGATGTAAATCAGCTTAAAGGAATAAATAGAACTGGCATGGGTTCATGCGGTTCAAAAACTTGCAGAACTATGGTGCTTGCAATTTTTCGAGACGAAGGTGTTGATTTAAAAGAGGTTACAGAGAGAACTGACAGACCGCTTTTTGTTGAAGTGCCTTTTGGAACATTAGCTGGTATGAAAGGATAACGCTGATGAGAATAAAAGATTGTTATAGCAATATCAAGATACTCTTAATCATATCAGGGAGGGTGAAATAATGGCTAAAAATTATGATGCAATAATTATTGGTGCTGGTTCTGTAGGGCTTCCTACTGCAATGTCCTTAGGTGCTTTGGGTGTTAAAACTGCTGTTATTGATAAAATGCCATCTGCTGGACAAGGCGAAAATAAACACG
>JADFXA010000007.1:8410-16723 GCA_015233755.1 Desulfamplus sp.
ATATTAATTGATGCTGCTGGTCCATTTTCAAGAGAGTTGGGCAAAATGGTACGTTCAGCAGATGATAAAAATGGTAAATTAATAAATGCCAACGGTCAAACATTAGAAATTGATATTCCAGTATTTCCAGATTCTCACGAAGGCGGAGTTACTGAACCTGTTGAGCCTTTTTTCAAAACAATGCTTGTGGATTTACGCCCTGCTCAAGGTTCAAAAAATTACTATTTTTATCAAAATGCTCATGGGCATATAATTTTTTGCATCACTCCTGATCCACCAATTTTGGGATTTGACAAGAGAGAGACATCTCTATTTCTTCCACAGGTTGCAGCAAGAATGTTAAATTTAATGCCAAGGCTTAAAAATATCAGGGTAAGAAGGGTCTGGAGAGGTCTTTACCCGATGACACCTGATGGTTCTCCAATAGTCAGCTGGAACAAAGATGTGCCTGGACTTCTTCACGCTACTGGAATGTGCGGGCAAGGCTATATGTTGGGACCAGGAATTGGAGAGATTATAAGCAGAATGGTTACAGATAAGTTGACAGAGTCAGACAAAATCGTTACAGATGAATTTTCACTATATCGTTCATTTGGCGGTGAAGAGGCTCTTAAATAGAGTGCCGTGAGCTAAAGCCAATCCAAATATTTCAATAATAAAAAAATAACTTAAGGAGCAATCCAATGGCAGAGTTTACATTAAAAGAGATAAAGAGCTTAGAGTATGTCCGACCTGAAATTGAAAAAGGTTATACTGATCACTCCCTGCATGTTGATCTATCTTCCAAAGAGGTTAAAATAAATGCCATAGAACCAAAAGTAAAAGAGAAATTTATAGGCGGAAAAGGTTATGACTTATGGTTTATGTGGAACTCTGTATCAGGCAAGACCAAATGGAATGACCCTGAAAATGCTATCTGCATTGCGTCAGGACCACTTGGTGGAACTCCTGGTTATCCGGGAGGTGGTAAAAGTATTGTTACCACAATTTCGCCATTAACTGGAATTCCTATTGATTCTAATGTTGGTGGATATTTTGGACCATACACAAAATTTTCTGGATTTGATGTTCTTCAAATCACTGGTAAATCTGATGCCCAGATCGTTGTTCTTATTGATGGTATTGATTCTAAAATCAAGCTGTATGAAGCAGAAGGTCTTACTGACGATTCATACACACTTTCAGCACAGCTTACCGACTATTTTGACAAGGAAAAACCTGTGAATATATCTGTTGTCTCAACAGGTTCTGCTGCAAAGCATACTGAGCTTGGATGCTTAAATTTCACATGGTTTGATGCAAAACGCAAAAGAGTAAGGTACAAACAAGCTGGACGTGGAGGCATTGGAACTGTATTTGCCCATAAAAATATAAAAGCTGTAGTTGCAAGATGGGGTTCAGTCTCCATGAAGAGCAACAATCCAGCAGATTTTGACGCTATGAAAAACGTTACTAAACTTCATGCTGGTGAGATCAATGAACTTGATCCAAAGCAGAACCGTATGGCTCTTGTTGGCACAACCCACCTTGTTCCAATTATGAATGACCATGATTGTCTTCCTGTAAATAATTTTAAATATGGTCAGCACCCTGAAGCACACAACATTGGCGAAGCCGTATATGAGCATATTTTTGATAAAGGTTTTGACGGCTGCTGGAGAGGCTGTGCGGTCGCTTGTGCTCATGGTGTAAAAGATTTTGTTCCGTTTACTGGGCCATACAAAGGGCAGAAAGTTTTTGTTGATGGTCCTGAGTATGAGACAGTTGCTGGGTGTGGTTCAAACTTAGGTGTTTTTGATCCATTCTTTATCTTAGAGATGAATTTCTACTGTGACACTTATGGATTAGACACTATTTCAATCGGCACTGGCATAGCTTTTGTTATGGAGTGCTTTGAGATGGGGCTTATTACCAAAGAACATACAGGTGGAATGGATTTAAGTTTTGGAAATCGACTCAATGCTCTTGAGCTTCTTCACCAGATGGTTCGTGGTGAAGGCTTTGGTATGATTGTTGGTAAAGGTATCCGCAAGATGAAGGCTATATTTGCAAAGGATTTTGGAGCTGATGCTGCAATCATGCAAGATATTGGTATGGAGTCAAAAGGGCTGGAGTTCTCGGAATATATGACCAAAGAGTCATTGGCACAGCAAGGCGGTTACGGAATGGCTCTAAAAGGGCCTCAACACGATGAGGCTTGGCTTATTTTTCTTGATATGGTTCACAACTTTATGCCAACCTTTGAGAATAAAGCAGAGGCTCTTCATTGGTTTCCTATGTTTAGAACATGGTTTGGTCTTTGTGGTCTTTGTAAACTTCCATGGAATGATATTGTGCCTGAAGATAATCGTCAAAATCCAGAACCAGCAAAGGTTGTTAAGCATGTTGGTTGGTATGCTGATTTCTTCTCATCTATTACTGGCAGAAAGGTCTCTCCCGATGATCTTATTCCAATGAGCGAGGCTGTTTATAATTTCCAGAGATTATTTAATCTAAAGATGGGTTATGGAACACGTGAATTCGATACTCTGCCTTACCGTGCTGTGGGGCCTGTAACTGTTGACGAATATTTATCAAGAATTGAGAGATATGACAAAGACCTTACCGAAAACTACAAAGTTGATATTACAGGCATGGAGATTGCTCAAAAGGTTGCTGTTCTTAGAAAACATAGAGAAGCACGCTACGAGCAGCTTAAAGATGCAGTGTATAAACGTCGTGGTTGGACTTCCAATGGTATTCCAACAGTTGAGACAGTAAAGAGGCTTGGAATAGATTTTCCAGATGTGATGGAACTTCTTAAAGCAAATGGCGTAGAGTAATTAAAATAAAATTTAGCCGTGCGATTTATAGCACGGCTATAAAAATTATCATAAAATATTATTAGAGAAACTGTGATAACTGTAGATGAAAAAAAAATGGAATGGCATCAGGGCATAACAATAAGAGAGCTTCTGGATATGCTGGAAAATACTCAATTTTGTGCTGCTGTCAGGTTAAATGGCAAACTTGTCTCCAGCCCTTCATTTGACACAACAAAAATACCTGACAATGCGGTGATTTACATTCTTCCACTTATTGCCGGAGGTTGACAGATAAGCGATAAATAGGCTTTCTGCAGAACTCAATTTTATCCAATAGATTAAGTATTTCAAAAGCCTCTTTAAAGATCATAATTTGGCTACAATAGCCATTGCCTCCTCTTTTGCAGCATCAAAATCAAACTGCTCAACTTTATCCACCAAATTTTTCAACTCTGATGGATTCATAAGGGGGTGGAGTCTCTCTAAAAAAGGATACACTTCGTCAGGGCTATATTGCTCACAGGCAGCCATCAGATCGTATAATATAGATTTTACTTCATTATCTGTTACCCCTTCTCTCCCAGCTTTTTGTATTTCTGTCTGAATCTTAGGCTCTATTTTGTTTTGAGCATCTGCTTCTGGTCTTTTTATTGCATTAGGGTTATTCCTCATCGCTTCTATGTATGAAGGGATTTTATCAAGCTCTTTTTTAAGTTCTAATAAACATGACTTCACAATATCCACTCTCTTTTCCACAGCCGCTTCATCCATTTCTGTAAAGATGGCAAAAAGAGGAGGAAGGGATAAGTTACCAGATAACCCTTTTAGTGCATGGGTTATCCTACGAACCTCAGAGATATTGTCTTCTGCAATAAGAGCCTCAATTTTCCTATATACCTCTTTGTTTTCATTATAGAATCTTGACAATATATCTGCAAAAACTGAAGGTGTTGACCAATTATCTATTGCTCTTTGCATGTCAACTCCAGAAGTTATCTCAAGTGGGAACTCTAATTCCCAAAAAGGGGTATTACTTTTAGATATTACATCATCTTCATAAGCGCTATCTACCTCAGCGGAGAATCTCTCTTCTAAAAGTCCATTACCATCCTGAATTTTATTTTGCTCCAACAATGAGCCATTTGATCTATTCGTATGAATGGCTACTTTCTTAATTAATCCATCAAGCTCTCTAAAATTAATGGGTTTGCTTATAAAAGCATTCATGCCGACACTTTCGTATAGCTCTCTCTCCTCATGCATCACACTTGCAGTAACAGCAATTATTGGAATCTGCTTACCCGTACCTTTTTCTAACTCCCTAATTTTTATAGTTGCCTCTATTCCATCCATTTCAGGCATGTGAACGTCCATCAATATTACATCGAAAATTCCTTTCTTGAATTCACTTATGGCATCTATCCCATTGTTTACACCTGTAACTTTATGAGAAAGCTTTTGAAGGAAAAGTTTTGTAAGAAGAACATTCTCCTCAAGGTCATCAGCTATTAAAATATTTAGCCCTGAAAATATCTCTTTTGGTTTCATATTTTGATCGTCTATTGCCTCCTGTATTTCAACAGCTTGAACCATTTTGATAGTAAAATAGAATACTGTTCCCTCTCCCTCTTTGCTTTCAAACCAAATTTTACCACCCATCAGCTCAACAAGATGTTTTGAAATAGAAGTTCCAAGGCCTGTCCCTCCAAATCGTCTTGTTGTTGAAGCATCTGCCTGTGTAAATGGTTCAAAAACATATTTTTTATGTTGCTCTGGAATGCCGATTCCCGTATCTTTTATAGAAAAAAGTATGATATCTTCTCTATTATTATTGTCAACTCCGTTCTTATATCTATTATCAACAAAATTGCTTGGTTGCTCGACACCATTTTTTTCAGAAATATATTCTTCAATCTTTATCTCAATTCTACCTTGACTAGTAAATTTGATTGCATTACCTACAATATTTACGATTACCTGACCAATTCTTAAGGGATCACCAAGATATTTTTCTGATAGTTTTGGTGAAATTTCACATTTAAGCTCAAGTCCTTTTTGAATAGCTTTAATCGCAAGAAGTTCTAATCTGGTTTTAATAAGCTCTCTAAGGTCAAATGCTCTCACTTCAGTTGTTAGACGCTTTTGTTCAACTTTACTGAAATCAAGAATATCGTTGAGTAAAGAGAGTAATGCATTAGCAGATGAATGGGCAATAGAGAGCTTGTTTCTTTGGCTTAAAGAGAGTTCATCTTCAAGTGCAAGTTCAAGAAAACCAAGTATTGCGTTCATTGGGGTGCGGATTTCATGGCTCATGTTTGCTAAAAAATCACTTTTAACACGAGATGCATTTTCTGCTCTCTCTCTTGCTTCATCAGCCCTTTGTCGTGCCTCATCAGCACGCTCCTTTGCTTCAATGAGCTGTTTTTCCATCTCTTTTCGTTTTGTGAAATCTGTAATAACTGCAAATGCCCCAACTCGTCTATTTTTTTGGTCAAAAATAGGTGTGTGGCTTATAAGGCAATGGACACGACCATTATCAGGACGGAGTAACACCACTTCAAAACTGCTTCTTGAGCTTGGACTCCAATGACGGATATATGTCTTAATCTTGTGTTTATGTTCCTCATCAAAGAAGTCATAAATACTTCTTCCAATAAGCTCTTTTTCGGGAACACCAACCATTTCACATGCAGCAGTATTTACCTCAATTGTTCTCCATTTTTTGTCAACCATCCAAAATCCTTGCTCCATTGAGGCAATTATGCTTTTAAAACGATATTCGCTATCTCTGATTGCTTGTTCAGCTTTTCTTGCATCAGTAATATCTAATTTAACTGCTACATAATGCTCAATCTTTTCTGAATTATGGTTAACACTCTCTTGTTGGTTAATACCGCCCTGATATTTAATATCTCCATTCTCATAATCAGATGGATTTTTGTTTTCATTACTCTTTTTTACATTAAACTGAATTCCATTGTTATTGTTTAGAATAGGGGTAATTACTACCTGTTCCCAAAACTCTTCACCATTTTTTTTTATATTACACAGCTCGCCTTGCCAAACTTCTCCGTTAGAAATTGTATTCCATAAATTTTGATAGTAGTCAGCAGAATTTTTTCCACTCTTAAGAATCTTTGGATTATTACCAATTGCCTCTTTATAGGTATATCCTGTTATCTTTGTGAAATGAGGATTTACATAGCTTATAGTTCCATATTTATCTGTTATAATTATGGAAACAGGGCTTTGATCTACTGCTTGTTGAAGAATCCTAAGCTGAAGTTCATTATGTTTATGTTTGCTTATATCTTCTTGAATTCCAACATAATTGACAATGTTACCTTCTGTATCTTTAATAGGGGCAATTCTTATAAATTGCCATTGCAAATCACCTTGTTTAGTTTTATTTAGAATCTCTCCCTGCCAAATTTGCCCTTTTAGAATTGTGTCCCACATATCTCTAAAAAACTCAGGAGATTGTAAGCCAGATTCAAGAATAGAAGGTGTTTTACCTATAGCCTCTTCTCTTGTGTAACCTGTAATTCTTGTGAATGCAGAATTTACATACTCAATAACACCATGTTTATCAGTAATAAGTATTATGCAAGGATTCTCTTCGATTGCAAGGGAGAGTTTTTTAAGATTTTTAATATCGTCTTTGTAGTTCTGGATTGTATTATGTATATAAGTATATGTTTTACCACCATTTATGGATGAAAATGGTATAGCTTTCTGAATTATCTGCAATATTTTTTTTAAGTAACTATTCAAGGAATCCATTTTACACGCTGATTTTTAATTTAAAGATAGCTTATACCACTCATATACATCACAGAGCCCTTGTAAGAGACCAATTTGTGATTTCCAACCAATATCATTTAATCGGTTAATATCAAGAAGTTTTTGAGGTGTTCCATCAGGCTTTGATGTATCAAAAGATAATTTGCCCTCATATCCAACAACCTTTTTTATCTTTTCTGCAACCTCTCTTATTGTAAAATCAATCCCTGCTCCAACATTTACAAAACAGGGTTTAGGATAACTTAAAAAATGGTGTAAAATAGCAGAGTCATCAAGATTCATAACAAATACAGAAGCATCTGCCATATCCTCTACATGAAGAAATTCTCTGCGGGCAGAGCCAGTGCCCCAAACAACAACCTCTGGTGAATTAGATAATTTTGCCTCATGGAATTTACGAATTAGTGCTGGAAGAACATGAGAATTTGCAAGATCAAAGTTATCGTTTGGTCCGTAAAGGTTTGTCGGCATTACAGCGATAAATTTTGTTCCATATTGTCTATTATATGATTCACACATCTTTATGCCAGCTATCTTTGCAATTGCATAAGGTTCATTGGTTGGCTCCAGAACCCCTGTAAGAAGGTGTTCCTCTTTCATAGGCTGAGGTGCAAATTTGGGGTAGATGCAAGATGAACCAAGAAATAGCAACCTTTTAACTTTAGCTTGATATGCTGCGTGGATAACATTTGTCTGAATAGTTAGATTATTTCGTATAAACTCTGCTGGAAATGTGTTGTTTGCATTAATTCCCCCTACTTGTGCCGCAGCAAGAAAAACATAATCTGGTTTTTGCTTTTCAAAAAATTGGCTGACGCTATTTTGAGAAGTAAGGTCGATCTTAACAAGGCTCAGCTCTTTTGGCATAAGTTCTGATAACTCTTTGGGCATCAATTCAGGTAACTTTTTGGGAGTTATCTTTGAACTTAATAGAGAATCTTCTGATGTAAGAATTTTTTCTGACTCTGACGGATTAACGAACATTCCAGGTTTAGGATAATTAGAGTGAAAACTCCCAACAAGGTTGTTAAATCCATTTTTAAGAAGATTCCTAATAATGGCACTGCCAACCATTCCAGTCGCACCTGCTATGAAGATTTTGCTATTTCTATCCATTTTAACTCCACGCCTTTTCAATTGTAATAAATCAGACCACAGCTCTTTTTAAAGTCCAAGTTGGTTGCTGTTATTCATTATAGCTATAAACCTGAAATCCTGCTCTTTGGCATAAGGCATCTTTTTTTGCCTCTTCAAGGTCTGCTTTTACCATCTCTGAAACAAGCTGTTTAAAGCCGATTTTTGGCTGCCAACCAAGATTGGCTTTTGCCTTAGATGGATCTCCAAGAAGAGTCTCAACTTCTGTAGGGCGAAAATATCTTGGATCAACAGCAACAACTGTTTTTCCATTCTCAATGTTAATACCCTTCTCGTTCACCCCTTCCCCTTCCCATTTTATCTCAATCCCAAGCTCTTTTGCAGCAAGCTCTACAAACTCACGAACAGAGTGTTGCTCACCAGTTGCAATAACATAGTCGTCTGGTGTCTCTTGCTGAAGCATAAGCCACTGCATCTCAACATAATCTTTAGCATGCCCCCAATCACGTAGAGCATTCATATTACCAAGATATAGACACTCTTGCATTCCAAGATGGATTCTGCATAAAGCTCTTGTAATTTTTCTTGTTACAAATGTCTCGCCTCTTAA
>JADFXA010000007.1:16818-22319 GCA_015233755.1 Desulfamplus sp.
AAGGTGGATTCTGCATAAAGCTCTTGTAATTTTTCTTGTTACAAAGGTCTCGCCTCTTAATGGAGACTCATGGTTAAATAAGATGCCGTTACAGGCATAGATGTTATATGCCTCTCGATAGTTTACAGTTATCCAGTAAGCATAAAGTTTTGCACAGGCGTAAGGTGAGCGTGGATAGAAAGGAGTTTTTTCTGTTTGGGGAATTTCTTGCACCTTGCCATAAAGTTCAGAGGTTGATGCTTGATAAAACCTTGTCTTTTTTTCAAGTCCTAAAAGCCTTATTCCTTCAAGAAGCCTCATTGTTCCAAGTGCGTCCGTGTCTGCTGTATATTCTGGCGATTCAAAAGAGACTTGGACATGGCTCTGTGCAGCAAGGTTGTAAACCTCGTCGGGCTTAACTAATTGCAGAATTCTTATTAAGTTGGTTGAGTCTGTAAGATCTCCATAGTGGAGAACAAAATTTCTCTTTGTCTCATGTGGGTCTTGGTAAAGATGGTCAATACGATCTGTGTTAAATAAAGAGGCGCGTCTCTTTATGCCGTGAACTTCATATCCTTTATGCAATAGAAATTCGGCAAGATATGCACCATCTTGACCTGTTATTCCTGTAATTAGTGCTTTTTTTATCATAAGATTCTCTATTGTGTTTATTTTTTAAGAAATTTTGTCTGATTTTGTAATATTTTCTGCTTTAGACAGATTCTCAAGTTTTGTAGTCTCTTTAGGAGAGACAAAAATTTTTTCCAAAATAACCTTTGTTATCATGTAGGTAGGCTTAATTCCCTCTTTACCCATTGCTCCAGCAGCAAGTGTGCTTCCACTTTTTAAAGGGTTATCTGAAGCGTAGTAGGCGTATCTAACCTTTGTTTTTAAAGGGATATTTCCCTTTATAATTGAGGCATTTATCGCCTTATGATAATAACCTCCCTCCATTTCAAGTCCTACTGCTTTCCAATCTGACATAAACATCTTAAGAACATCTTTATTTTGAAGAGATGTTCCAAGAACTGTTGCCATAGGTCCAACAAAAACACGAACCCCAGCGTCAAACTCTTCAGGACTTAAATCATTTTCAAAAATATAGTTATCTGAAGTTCCTTCGCATACATGGGCAGTGGCAAGCATTATATCTCCTTTATCTCCGGGCAGAATTCCAGCCTTTCCCATGATTGAGATAGAACCATTTGTCAATGCTTTTTTAGCACCATTTTGCTCATAAGGTTTTAGAAGTTGTTCCATTGCCTCAAAAGCCTGTGCTCCAAAAGCATAATCCATTACCAATATTAAAGGTTTATCTTTCATCTGTGCTATATCAATTTTTAAATCTGGGTAAAATTCAATATCTCCAAGCAAAGCAGTATCAATAAGCTGGCAGTCAATATTTGCACCTGATTTGTCAGGGAGAAGATATAATCCTCTCGAAGTTGCAAACTCAATTATTTGATTAGTTTTATCTTTTAAAGATGCACAAAAGGTATATATATCTTCATTGATATTGGCATTTTGTTCTTTGATTACAATCTCTTTATTTGGATTTTTTTTGTGTTCACAATGTTTGCTAAGATTTTTAATTGCTGCATAACCATAAATCAGATTTACAACACTGTGAAGATTTGCACTTATGATATGCAAAGGACGCTGCTGAAGGTTTAGAGCTGAAATTTCATGGTCGATGCGTAATGCCCAAAGTTTTCCATATCTTTGATGCCCAATAATACTCATAAGAGAAGGGGTAAAGTAGATTACTAAGGCATCATCTCTTGACTGCTGATCTCGCTGAAGCCGTTTACCAAGATGATAGATCAAAGAAAAAAGACCATTGCTGCTTTGATGCTCAACTCTATTTTTCTCTAAATATTCGTAGAGTTCTTTTGTTTCGTTGTATGGTCTTCCAAGTATTATGCTCACGTTCCAGATTGCAGAGTCAAGCTCTTCTGTAGTCAGCTTATCTGTCTTATTTACAACTTTCTCAAGTTTGCTCCACTCTGCCCTTATGTTTCCATAATCATCGTGCATTCTCTTAAATATTTTTTTAGCCTCAATATTTAAAAATGTCATATGGGTAATTATGTCATATATTTCGCTTATACCTCTTGAAATTATAAAGCAAAGCTCATTCTTGTTTATTCTGTATGATTTTCTTCTTCTCTTTAAAGGCTCAATTTTAACAAATGGTGTGTTATCAAATTGATCTTCATCAGTTAAAATTATCTTTGTGGCTTGCTCAATTCCTTGAGGCAAACGGTCAATAACGTACTCAAGCCCTTTGAGTTCAACAATTCTTGGATCATTCATTGTCCCGTATATCTCTGGACTTAACTCTCGTAAACAGTTTTCAAGAGCTTTCCCAAATCTTCCTGAAGGACGATAAAAGCCTCTAATTGCAAGAGATTCTGTAATTGTTTTAAATTCTCTTATTGCACTTCTTGCACGCTGAGAATTGGTAAGTTCAAGCATTGTTATATCCTCTAATTTTAAATTTATATGAATAGTTATCAATTGAGCTATTGTTGATTAGTCAATATCAATACCATAATTGGAATAGGTAATCTTCTAAATTTGCTGAAAGATTACCACATTTTGACATATACGGGAATATGAAGAAAACTCCTTTATTAGAACACTTAAATGTTCGGTAAAAGGAGTTTTTATGGAGAATATAGTTTACTTTAAACTATACTAAATGGGATTGCAAATACGATGTTGTTTTTATTCTGAAATATCAGAAAAAGAGGTTGTGTTTTTAAATCAAGAGCACCTTCATATCATTAGATAATCTATTGAGTTTTACCATCTCAAACCCCGCAAGCTCCATAAGGTAATCTCCAGACTCATCAACAAGAACAGTATTAAATGTATCTGTATCGTCATTAGAATTTGTGCGGCTGGTAATACAAAAATAATCTTTATCTTTAACTGTTCTTTTAAAAAATTTAAGGCTTTTTATTTTATATGGAAGCACAATATAGCTGTCAGTTAAAAACTCAAATACGCCGCCTGTTTGGAACATTGCATCAAGAAGCACAACGTCAGTTAAAAAGATGGGGCAAGGATCATCGGTGAAAAAAGCTGCTCTGCTTCTATCTGCAACTCTTGTGATAAGATTTTTTCCATCAAATGAGATAAGCTCTTCAATTGTTCTGAAAAGACCGTCCATAAATAACCGCTGTGGGTGGTAGATAAGATTAGCAAATGTATTATCTATTTTAGTAGCAGCGGACAAATTGATTATATTTTCAAGAACAATCTGCTTTATAGATTCATCTTGCTTTACGGGTTCATCTGTACCAGCAATTACAAATTCAGCCTGATAATGAAGCTTAGGTTCACCCATAACTACACCAGCACTGTTTACAAATTGAGATGTGATGTTACATTGAAATTCACTGCTGTTTTTATTCCAATCCTTATTTTCACTTACAGAGATTATAATATCTTTGGGTTTGTTTTGTAGAAGTTTTATTCCATAAGGAATTGAGAAATTTTTGACCTCTGCAATCCTACCATTTTTATGGGCTGTAATCACAGCTTCCGCCATAGTTTCAACTCCAGTTGCACCTAAAAATATAGGTGTTCCCTCCATAGCATGGTCAAGCAGGAATCTATCTCGTTTTATTTCAAGTTGTCTTGTAAATGAAATGCTTTCAGTTTTAATTGATGAAACAGAGTCTAAGAATGGAGCAATTTTAAGAATTCCATCTCTATCAAATGAGTGATCCAAGCCAGTGATAACAACCTCTGGAGTTGTTGAATCTTCCATCTCATTCATAAAAAAATCAACACCAGCTTCTAATGGCAAGAATTTAAGGCCTCTTTCAGTCAAAACCTTCTGGACTGTCTCACGGGTTGCCATGCCAGCACCGCTCCATGCTGTCCAGTCAATTATCTTGCATTTAGGTGAACTCTTCTCAGAATCTAAAAAAGCTTCAGGTTTAATATCTCTATTTTCATTATTGGATTGGACACCGTGAGTTAAATTAAGCAGAATCGCTGCCATCATCTCATTTGCAGCAGTATAATCTGTCTGACCTTCATTGCCGAATTTGGCTGTTACTGAAGAGAATCCAACGTGGAATTTTACACTTTTACCTTTAAGAGCCTCAATTACATTTAAACATCCTTTAACTTTTGTGTTGAAAACTCTTTCAAATGAATCAAGATTTTTTTTCTCAAATGGCATACTCTCCTCAACACCAGCAGCATGAATAACACCATCAATATGTTCAACATCAAGAGATTGAATCGCAGAGATAACTGCCTCTTTATCTGCGACATCTGTTGCAATGTAGCTTACATAGCTTCCAAATGATTTGAGAATCTCAATATTTTTTCTGGATTCCAAAGCTGAAACAATACGCTTTGCTGCTTGTTTAAGCTCCAAAGGTTTTGCTCCCTTCATGGTTTGTTTTAATCTCTCCATTATTGCTGTTTCATCAATAGAGATAAGGCTGTTAATATCAGCAATAACATCATAAATGCCATCAATATTATAAATTGGGCTTCTTCCAAGTATGATAAGGTTTGCCTGATATTTTTTGACAACTGATTTAAGGATTTCAAATGTGATTCCTCTTGCCCCGCCACTTACAAGAATGGTATTGCCTTTTGCAATCAATCCTTTATCAGATTGGCTGTTATTAGTTTCATTACCAGCAAATTCAGATTCATTTAATGGGCGATCTTCAAGATGCACAACATATTTTTCACCGTTACGATATGCTATCTCAACTCTTAAATCCTGTGACGTTATTTCGTCTATAAAAATCTGAACAGGTTTTGGTGTATCAACGATTGAGACAGATTTGACTACGGTATTTGGCATCTCTTTAGCAAGGCTTTTCAGCATTCCGCATATTCCAGCAAAATATGAACTACTCTCCAAATCCGTTGAAGAGATTCCATTTTCTGAATCAACTGACAATGACGCAATAAACTTGTTGGGTTGATTTAACGATACAAACATCTGTTTTAAAATGAGAAAAAATGATTTTACGTCAAATGGAGCAATACATATTAAGCCATCTGCATCTGGTATTGACTCAATTTGCGGCATTAATTCAACTTGATTTAAATAATGAGCATCAATTTGAAATACAGTGCCATTATCAGATCTTATGAAATCAGCAATGCCATAAATATCATCTCCAGCAATTACAACTGTTTTACCATCAAAACCCCATTTTTCAGTTAATGGCAACCCTGTTTTTCGCCATACAGGCACAAGACGTTTAATCTCATGTGAATCTTTTTTAACTGAATTTTTTAGATTTTCCACATTTAGCTTTTCAACATTTTGTCTCTGTAAGAGTGCGTTATTTGGTGTTTCAATAGGCTGAACAGCTGCCTCAACACTTTGAATATTTATGTTTTTTGGTGCAACTTTAGAATCAATGTAAGCTGCAAGTTTTGCAATTGTATTTAAATCTCTTAATTTTAAATCTTCTGGAACTGCAAAACCAAAATGAGATGCAGCATTTGCAAAAATTTCAACTTGTTTGACG
>JADFXA010000080.1 GCA_015233755.1 Desulfamplus sp.
TATCCTTGAATCTGTCGATCTGTTAAAAAAACTTCTTGCTAAGGTTAAAGAGAGTGTCCAAAATAAGGTAAAACCCGATGATAGCAGCATCGATATTGAGCCATTAAGGGTGAAATTACAGCAGTTGCCCCCTTTGCTTGCAAAAGATAATAAAGAGCCTGTTGGCAAAATTTTAATTCGTAAAGGCATTATTGACGATGAGACCTTAGATGATGTGCTTGAAGAGCAATCCCGAACAGGGAAGAGGATAGGGGAGATTCTACTTGAGAGTGAACTTGTAGATTCAAACGATATTGCATCTGCACTTATGGAGCAAAAGAGTCAGAAAAAATACGCTTCTAACCAATTAAGCTCTACACAAGTAAAGGTCAACACAAACAAACTTGATGATCTGGTTGATTATGCAGGTGAGCTTGTAATTGCCCAATCAATGCTAAAACAGCAAGCATCAAAAGACCCATCGCTTTATCAAAGCATCAATCAATTAGAACAGATTGTATCCAACATTCAACGTATTGCAATGTCAATGCGGATGATTCCAATTCACTCAACATTTACCAAGATGATCCGCCTTACTCGCGATCTTGCAAAAAAATCAAAAAAAGATGTTGTGTTAGAAATGTCTGGAGAAGATACTGAAATTGACAGAAACGTGGTTGATGCACTTTATGAGCCAATGGTTCACATGATAAGAAATGCCGTTGATCATGGTATTGAGTCAGCTCAAGAGAGAACTATCGTGGGAAAACCTGCTCAAGGAACAATTTACCTTCGTGCCTACCACAAAGGTGGAAGCATTGTAATTGAAATTGAAGATGATGGAAAAGGTTTAGACAAAGAGAGAATTTTTGAAAAAGCAGTTGCAGCAGGTCTTACGAAAAAAGAGGCTTCACTTACAGATTCACAAATATTTGATTTTATAATTGCACCTGGATTTTCAACAGCATCTACTATTACAGATATTTCTGGTAGAGGTGTTGGAATGGACGTTGTTAAAGATGGAATTGAAAAATTTAGAGGCAATCTTGATATACGTTCAACAAAGGGGCAAGGCACATGTTTTACAATCAGCCTTCCTTTAACTCTTGCTATTATTGACGGAATGTTGATAAGAATCGGCAAAGAGAGATATGTTATTCCCACTATATCAATTAAAAGATCATTTAGACCAGATAAAAAAGATTGTTTTACGTTAAAAGGAAAAGGGGAGATGATCAAAGAGCGTAATGAGCTTATCCCACTTATCCGCATGAAGCATATATGCAATATAGATAACGATTCGTTATATCCTTGGGAGAGTCTTGTTGTTGTGGTGGAATCTAAAGATGAGAAGAGAGGTTTACTTGTTGATGAGCTTCTTGGAAAAGATGAATATGTTATCAAAAGCCTTGGGGCAACTCTTAAAAATGTTACGGGTTTTTCAGGCGGGGCAATCCTTGCAGATGGAAAGGTTGGACTAATTCTTGATATGCATGGTATTTTTGAACTTGCTGCAAGTGTATAATAACGAGGTTTAACGCATTGAAGATTATTGTCGGTGTTTCAGATATGAAAGTCAGCAATGACCCAAGTAGTGATATAATCACATACTCATTGGGTTCTTGCATTGGACTTGTCGTTTTTGATCCCGTTGTTAAGGTTGGTGGTATTCTCCATTACATGCTTCCAGAGTCATCTCTTGACAGAGAAAAGGCAGAACGAAATCCATATATGTTTGCAGATAGCGGTATTCCACTCTTATTTAAAGAGACTTATAAGTATGATGCAGTTAAAAAGAGAATGAAGATATCTGTATTTGGCGGTTCTCAAATTCTTGACCAAAAAGGTTTTTTTAACATTGGGAAACGCAACTACATGGCTCTTAAAAAACTTCTATTTAAAAACAATGTACTTATCAACTACGAAGATGTGGGTGGCAATGTAAACAGAACTGTTCGTCTTGAGATAAAAACAGGAGATATTTTTGTTAAAACATCTGGGGCAAATGAGGTTAAAATATGAGAGATTTAGGCACAAACGGTTTTAAAGCTGAAGATATGGTCATTATAAAATTGTGCAAGGAGAATCAATGACTGCCATTCAATTGCTTATAAAGGATATAAAAAACTTAAGACCCGTCCCAGCAATTGCCAACCAAATAGTTGACATGGTTGATAGCCCCTCTGTCTCAATGAATGATATTGCCCAAATAATTCAGTATGATCCTGCTGTTACTGCAAGTCTCCTTAGAACCTGTAACTCTGCTTATTTTGGCCTTTCCAACCCTGTTGAATCTGTAAAAGATGCGGTTGCAATACTTGGCATTGATAAAGTTGTTGAGCTTGCTCTTTTAAATGCAAGTGCTAAGACTCTAAATAAATCTTGGAAAGGTTATGGTCTGCATGAAGGTGCTATGTGGAAACATGCTGTCTCCTCTGCTTTGATTGCAAAAGATATTGCCAAAAAACTCGCCCATGGAAGCAGCAACACAATATTTACCGCAGCACTTTTAAAAGATATTGGCAAAACCGTTCTTGATAAATTTATCCAAATCTCTTCTGATAAAATTCAAAATCTTATTGAGCAAGACGGCTATAGCTTTATAGAGGCTGAAAAAAAGATAATTGGTACAGATCATGCCGAGATTGGGGCAATGATTGCAAAAATATGGAAATTCAGCCCTAAGATGGTAAATATTATAAGACATCACCATGCTCCTGATGGAACAATAGATACTGGTATTGATGTTGCGATTGTCTATTTAGCTGACTGTATCTGTATGATGATGGGTGTAGGTATAGGTTCAGACGGGCTTTCATATCGATTTCACGATGATATTATAAGAGAGCTTTCAATAACTCCCAATGATATTGCAAAAATTATTGCTGACTTTACAATTAATATGCAGAAAGTTGAAGCTCTTTTGCGTGTTGTATAAATTTAGGGCACAATTTTATAGATGCCCAATATGGATTAAACTTTAATGTTTAAACCTACCTAATTCCTGAGGTCTATTAATAAATGACATTCTCAATTTTACTTGTAGATGACTCCATGCCCATGAGGGCTGTAATAAAAAAAGCTTTTAAAGCAGCAGGGTATTCTAGTTCAGATTACCATGAAGCTGCCAATGGTATTGAAGCTCTTGAAAAGTTAAAAAATAACTGGATTGACATTGTTATAACAGATTTCACAATGCCAAAAATGAA
This sequence comes from Desulfamplus sp., assembly GCA_015233755.1. Lineage (GTDB taxonomy): Bacteria > Desulfobacterota > Desulfobacteria > Desulfobacterales > Desulfobacteraceae > Desulfamplus. The sequence continues at coordinate 3,189 of JADFXA010000080.1, forward strand.
TGGGCTTGAGATGTTAATGCAGATGAAACAAAACGATCTGTTTAAAGAGATTCCAGTGGTGGTAGTTACTACAGAAGGCAGTAGAGAAAAGATAGATCAGTTTATGAATAGCGGGGCTGCTGGTTATATCAAAAAACCATTTACCCCAGAACAGATACGAGACATGATAACCAATATTCTTGGAGAGTCCCATGACAATGAGCAATCTGATGAGTCAGATAGTGATTTCGATTTCTGAAGTAATGGAAACTATGTTTTATATCCCGGTTGAACCAAGAGAAGAAGAGACTACAGTCAGCGAGTTCAGCCTATCTGAAGCAAAAGATGTTCAAGTTGCTACAATTACATTTCATGGAGCATTTTCAGGTCTTATTGCTTTAATAATTCCAGAGAATCTGCTTACTATGATGACAGAAAATTTTATGGGTGAAGATAGGGATAACTTAACTTACGATCATCTTGAGGGGACAATTAAAGAGGCTTTAAATATGGTTGCTGGCAACACCTTTAGCAAGATTGATAGTGAAGCATCTTTTGGTCTTGGTGTTCCTCAAATTATAAGTAAAACTGCTGTGAATAAGATTTCAGGAAAAATGATTGTTGTTGATACAATGGATGGTCCAATTGGTATTGCTGTTTATTTAACTAAGTAAGTATCGGTGCAATTCTTATTTAAAATGGTTTTATAGTAGGAAATTCAATGATTATTGCTAAACCAATAAAAGTTCTTGTTGTTGATGATTCTGCAATTGTTCGAAAGGTTTTTTCTCAGGAGCTTTCGAAAGAAAATGATATTGAAGTTGTCGGCACAGCACCTGATCCATATATTGCAAGAGACAAGATCGTAGCTCTTAAGCCAGATGTGATTACCCTTGACATTGAGATGCCGCGGATGGATGGAATCACATTTTTAAAAAAACTTATGCAGCACTATCCACTGCCTGTTATTATTGTAAGTTCCCTCACTCCAAAGGGCAGTAAACTTGCACTTGAAGCACTCTCAATTGGTGCTTTAGAGGTTATCTCAAAACCAAGTGCTGCCTATTCAGTTGGAGATATGAGTATTCAGCTTGCTGAAAAGATACGAGCTGTTCATGGAATCAGGGTTGTTTCAAGAAAGCCTTCTAAAGAAGATGACTCTCAAGCCCAAACACAATCAGCTATTCAGTTCAATTCAAAGGCTCTTGCAGCAACTACAAATAAACTTATTGCAATTGGTGCTTCTACAGGCGGAACAGAGGCAATAAGAAGGGTTATTACACGTTTTCCGCGAACTTCACCCGGAGTATTGATAGTTCAGCACATGCCGGCGCAATTTACGACAACTTTTGCCGAACGTATGAATAGTTTATGCGAAATGGAGGTAAAAGAGGCAGAAAATGGTGATACAGTATCAAACGGCAAAATATTGATAGCCCCAGGTAATTACCATATGCTTCTTAAAAGAAGTGGTGCAAGATATTATGTAGAGGTAAAACAAGGGCCAATGGTTCATCATCAAAGACCAGCAGTTGACGTGCTTTTTAAATCAGTTGCAAGATATGCGGGTGCTAATGCACTTGGGATTATTCTTACTGGTATGGGAAGTGATGGTGCCGCTGGTATGGCTTCCATGAAAGAGGCTGGTTCAATCAATATTGCTCAAGATGAAAACTCTTGTGTTGTTTATGGAATGCCAAGAGAAGCAGTAAAACTTGGCTGTGTGGATCATATTGAAGATATTGATAGAATCGCGGGATTAGCTTTAAGGAGCATCACCTCTTGAAGGTGATAGATGGTTCTATGTAGAAAAATGATGCCTTAGAGAATACGATAAAAAGATGAACAATCAACAAAATAGAGTGCAAACAAGAAAAAAACATATATTTTCCAAATGGAGTGCTAAGAACGGCAAAGGCTTAAAAGTTGTAGAGGTAGTTGAATTTTCAAGAGATATTGTAAGCTCTAAAATGTTTATGCTCTTTACCTTTGCTTGTTTTCCTGTCCTTATAATATCCCTATCACGCACATTTGAAACTGGCTGGCTGCCTGTTTTCTACTTTCATATTATTCTATACTGCATAACTTCTATTATCGCTATTTTTAGAAAATCTCTATCCACAACATTCAGAGCAATTACGATGCTGATTATTATTTTGCTGCTTGGTATTGCTGATCTCTTGCAGTTTGGATTATGCGGTATGGGTTTTGTCTTCTTATCAATATTTTGCCTAAACACTCCAATTATGTTTGGAAAAAAATGGGGTATGACCGCACTCAGCATAAGCCTTTTTTCTATTTTTATTACGGCGGTTTTAGCTGTTACAGGCTTCTTGCGATTCTCATTTGACATCTCTTTATATGCCGCATCACCTACTTCATGGATAACTGCATTATCTGTCTTTTCTGTATTTCTAACTATGCCGGCTATTGGAATGGCAAGGGCTAACCAGAATCAGCTTGAAACCATTGATGCTTTGGATAAAAGCGAGACTCTTCAAAGGAATCTTTTTATTGAATATAAGCAAGCAGAGGCAGAACGTAAGAGAGCAGAAGAGGAGCGTAAAAGAGTAGAAGCACAGTTACGCCAATCCCATAAAATGCAATCTATTGGAACTCTTGCTGGTGGTATTGCACATGATTTTAACAATATTCTTGGAGCAGTGATAGGATACTCTGAGATGACACTGTGTGAGGTAGAAAAAGGTTCTGTTGCTGAACACAATCTAATCCAAATCAATTTGGCAGGCAAACGTGCAAAAGAGCTTGTAAATCAGATATTAACATTTGCCCGCCAGACAGAAGAGACCATGATGCCCGTCAATGTTGGAGATATTGCTTGTGAAGTTTTAACCTTATTGCGATCTTCATTTCCTTCATCTATAAAGCTAAACTCTGATATAGATAGCAAGCTGGCTATTATGGGTAATCCAACCCAGCTTCATCAGATCTTTATGAATCTTTGCACAAATGCTTTTCATGCTATTGAAAAGATGAACGGATTTATCGATGTTAATGTCTGCGATATTAGTATAGATGCACAGTTTGATTGTATATCATATACTGTAGACACTAATCGTGAATCAAAATCTAATCAAACTATTCTGCAAACTGGTGATTATGTCAGAATAAGGATCTCAGATACAGGTGCCGGCATACCATCTGAGATAATTCACTCTATATTTGAACCCTACTTTACAACTAAAGAGCCTGATAAAGGCTCTGGTATTGGGCTTTCTGTTGTTCATGACATTGTAAAAAAACATTGTGGAGAGATTACCGTTCAAAGCGAACTTGGTAGAGGAACTATTTTTACTGTATATCTACCAGCACTCAATAATAATGATAAAAACGTAATTTCACAAAATGAGAGTGTAGTAACAGAGCCCGCCGATTTAATCTTAGACGATAAAGCAGAGTAGATAGGAGCAAAAAAGATCATGCACTATGAAGGCAATATTATAAGACCACCAAGTGAGGCTGACAGCATACTGCTTCAAGTTACTGTTGGATGTTCACATAACAAATGCACCTTTTGCGGAGCATACAAAGGTGAGAGATTTACTATAAAAAATGATGTTGTAATTTTTGAAGATATTGAATTTGCAGCAAAGCATTTCAGGCGTCAAACAAGGCTGTTTCTCTGCGATGGTGATGCTCTTATAATTCCACAAAAAAGACTTGTGCCAATAATTGAAAGGATAAATCAACGGCTGCCTTGGATTGAGCGAATTGGACTTTATGCAAATACAAAGAGCATTAAGATGAAAACTTTGGAAGAGCTTAAAGAGCTAAACAGACTTGGTGTAAAAATTGCCTACCTGGGGCTTGAGTCGGGTGATGACGTTACTCTAAAGAAGATAAATAAAGGCTCTGACTCAAATAAGATGATTGAGATGGGCAAAAAAATAAGAAGTGTTGGAATAAAGCTCTCTATCACCGTGCTTCTTGGGCTTGCTGGTAGAGAGCGTTCACATATACATGCTACAGAAACAGGCAGAGTCTTATCTGCAATAGATCCAGAATATGTTGGGGCATTGAGTTTGATGCTAATACCCGGAACACCTATGCACAAAGATTATCAAAATGGTAATTTTGATCTTATCACACCAGATGAGATGCTCACAGAACTTGGAACTATGATTGCAACTACACATCTTACTAATGGACTTTTTCATGCAAATCACGCATCAAACTATCTGCCAATCAGAGCAAATCTTCCAAAAGATAGAGAAAAGACCCTATCTTTAATTGCACAAGCACTTAAAGGTAAAGTAAAGTTAAGACCAGAGTATATGAGGGCTTTGTAATCTTAATTAACTGTCCTTATTAGCTATTTTATGGAGATATAAGTTATTCAATTATATCATCTTTATTGATAAATTTTTCGTAATCCTCTCTAAATGGACAAAACACCTCAATTGCTATAGAATCTTCAAGTATTTCTGCTTTATGTTTAATATTGGAAGGAATATTCCAGCTATCACCAGGGTTAATTACTTTTGCAACCCCATTTATATATAATTTTATTTTTCCTTTTACTAAATATCCAGTTTGCTCATAAATATGGTCATGTTCAATCAATAAAGCATCCTTTGTAAGCAAAAACTCTGTCATAAGAGTCTGTTTTCCAAAGTTTACCGTTTTCATTCTAATTCCGTTTAATACTTCAGTATAGCCATTAGTAGAATTTACTCCAAACATATTATCACCTTGTTATCAATTTAATAATTGCAAGAATTACATTATCTTACGATTTTATGTAGCGTTCAAAAATAGAACCAAAATCGTAGTTTTGAATCTCATTTTGTCGATTTATATAATGAAGCTCAACCTGATGAGCAGTTTGGTTAATTATATCAGGAAGATTTAGAACAACTTGCTCTGTAAGTTCTTTTAAAACAAACATTTTATTGATAGCTTCGTGAGTATGTTGCAAAATTCCCATATACCTATGAATCTCTTTATATTTTTCTGAAATCTTAAAAAGTGCCTTGTATATATCTCTAATCCGCTCCATCTGCTTTTTATCAATATCAATTGATATTTCTTCATCACCTATTTTGAATTTAATCTCAGCATCAAGGTCAATAGTTCCTGCGGTTTCAACAGAGACATTACTTATTTGGTAATATCGATAAGGGTACCTTTTTAGATTTCTTTTTTTGCTTGCCGCACTCTTTCCATCTAAGTGAATAAAAGCTGTGTTAGTAAAACAGTATTCATCGGTCTTTGATTTGATTACAACAAATATTTTCTCATTGTCTTCATTAAAAACATATTCATCAATATCTGTTTTATCAAAGTCTTTGGGGTCAATGATTTTGCCAATATCACTAAGACCTAATGCATCAGCAGC
>JADFXA010000081.1 GCA_015233755.1 Desulfamplus sp.
GGGGAACAGCTGTTAATGTTCAGAGTATGGTTTTTGGTAATATGGGCAACACATCTGCAACTGGTGTTGCGTTTACAAGAAATCCAGCAACTGGAGCAAATACTTTTTATGGTGAGTGGCTCCCAAACGCTCAAGGTGAAGATGTGGTAGCTGGAATCAGAACTCCAAACCCTTTAAACAATGAGACAAAATCTGACCACAATGCACATTTGCCTTCACTTGAAGAATCTATGCCTGAAATTTACAAAGAGCTTGCTCAAATTAGAACTACTCTTGAAAAACATTATAAAGATATGCAAGACATTGAATTTACAATTGAGCAAGGAAAGCTATACATGCTTCAATGTAGAGTAGGCAAAAGAACAGGAACTGCTGCATTAAATATGGCAATGGATATGCTTGAAGAGCGATTAATTGATGAACCAACAATGATAAACCGTCTTGACCCTAAGCAGTTAGATGAGATGCTTCATCCAATTGTCGATCCTGATGCTGAAAAGTATGCAAAAATTGTTGTTCAGGGTTTGCCTGCAGGTCCTGGTGGAGCTTGTGGTGAGATTGTTTTTACCTCTGAAGATGCTGTTTATTGGAAGAAAAAAGGCAAATCTGTGATTTTGGTCAGAGAAGAGACAAATCCCGAAGATATTGAAGGAATGAGAGCGGCTAAGGGAATTTTAACAGCTCGTGGCGGCATGACAAGTCATGCCGCTCTTGTTGCAAGAGGTTGGGGAAAATGCTGTATTGTGGGTGCAGGCTCTCTTAAAATTAAATCTGATTTAAAAGAGCTTCATGTAATTGGTGCTTACGGTGCTGGAGGTAGTGTAAGCGGCAAAGTGTATAGAGAAGGAGATTTTCTTACACTCAATGGCTCAACTGGTATTGTCTATGACGGCAAACTTGCTATGAAAGATGCTACAGCCAATCCTAAATTTAAACAGTTTATGGCAATTGCTGATAAATATCGTACACTAAAGGTCAGAACTAATGCGGAGACGCCAAAAGATGCAGCTCAAGCTCTTGAGTTTGGAGCTGAAGGAATCGGGCTTTTTAGAACTGAGCATATGTTTTATGGGGCAAACTCTGAAAAGCCTCTATTTTTACTTCGTAAGGTTATCTTGAGTAAAACTTCGCATGAGCGTCAGATAGCATTAGATGAGTTGTATCCATTTATCAAAAAAGAGATGAAATCAACTCTTGAGATAATGGATAATAAGCCGGTAACTTTCCGTCTTCTTGATCCTCCACTTCATGAATTTGTACCACACACAAGGGAAAACCAAGAAGAGCTATCAAGAGAGCTTGGTATTGATATTGAAGAGATTGAAAAAAGAAGCAAAGCTCTTGAAGAGGTAAATCCAATGATGGGGCACAGAGGTGTTCGTCTTGGAATAACATTTCCAGAGATTACAAAGATGCAGTTTAAAGCAATTTTTGAGGCATCAGCAGAGCTTATAAAAGAGGGTAAAAATCCTCTTCCTGAGATAATGGTACCTGTAACATGCAATGAAAAAGAGCTCAGCTTTGCTAAGCGCCTTTGTGTTTCAGTTTATGATGAAGTTATAGCAAAGCATGATATTAGCACGATTGCTCACCAGTTTGGAACCATGATTGAAGTTCCAAGGGCAGCTTTGATGTCTCATAAAATGGCTGAACATGCCGAATTTTTCTCTTTTGGAACAAACGATCTTACCCAGATGACATTTGGATTCAGCCGTGATGACATCGGTTCATTTATGAATGATTACATTGATAACGCGATTTTAGATGCAGACCCATTTGCAACATTAGATCAAGAAGCCGTTGGCTCTCTTATTGAAATATCAGTTAAAAAGGGTAGGGCGACAAGACCTAATATAAAACTTGGAATCTGCGGAGAGCATGGTGGAGACCCAGAGTCAATTGCATTTTGCCACAAGATAGGTCTTACTTATGTAAGTTGCTCACCATATAGAGTGCCAGTAGCAAGACTTGCAGCAGCTCAGGCAGCGATTCGATAATTTAATTTCTTATTATTTTATAATTGACCTATCTGAAAAATCGATTTGCTATCCAATAAATTGAAGGGTCAATTTAAGTTTTGCAGAAACTCTAATAGAAAATAGCTGAAGATTATTTGCACTCAATTTTATACCCCTTCTTTACTATCAAAGAAGGGGTATTGTTATTGATGTATTTTAATAGCTTTGATATATCAAAAAAATAATGTATAGTTATATGTCAAATAGACATATAAAATTTATACTAACACTTCAATATATTAATTTGAAACAAATATAAAATGATCAATTCAACCCAAGCCTCAATACAAAACTTAACACCAAATGTAAACTCTGTAATGACCAATATAATTAGCCGTCTGGATTCATTAACTCCAAAAGGCAAAATTCTTGGTAACTATATTACACAAAATCCTACAAAAGCAGTATTTATGACTATAAAAGAGCTTGCAGAGACCTGTAAAACAAGCGAGGCTACTGTTATTAGGTTTATAGATAGCTGTGGATACAAAGGTTATAGTGAATTTCAACAAGGTCTAAAGGGCTTTCTTGATACAGGTTTAACACTTCTTGATCGTGCGGATCTACAAGGAATTCAAAAACCTGACATAAATCGACTTAATCATGTTGTGCTTGAAGAGATGAGTAATCTCCAATATCTTTACGAATCTGTTAATATAGAAAAACTAAATGAGATAGTGGAGTATTTACTCAAAAATCCAAATGTATATGTTACTGGTTCAAGATTATCTTACACATTTGCATATTTTATGGGTTGGTCATTAAGCCGTATTAGAAAAGGTATAACGATTGTTAAAGGTAGTGATACTACAACAATTGATCAAATTGCTAATGCACCTGAGAACAGCCTTGTTATAATGGTTGCTACAACACGTTATCCCAATGAACTTATAAAACTTGGAAAATTTATTCGCAGAGAAGGCCATACGTTGCTTCTTATTACAGACAACACAATGTCTCCTATTATCCAGTTTGCTAATTTTTTTCTTGTTGTCCCAATGAATTCTATTCCATTTATTGGTAATACATCAAATATGCTCTGTATTATAAAATATATCGTTCAAGAGCTTGCAAGCAGGCTTGGAGATGATTTAAAAAAACATCAACATAAACTTGAGCAGCTCTATGTGGAAAATGACATTCTCTTTAATATTCATGGATAACCTAAACAAACCCGTGTGTAATGGAAATTATTAATATAAGCTCTGCAAGATGGCAGACGCAGTTAAAAAATAGCATTGTTACAGCCTCTCAAATTAAACAATATTTAGGAAACAAATTTAAGGCTGATATTGATTCCACCGCAAATTTGTTTAATATTGATATAGATAGTGTCGAAGATTTAGTATCACAGAGTTCTTTGGAAACAGTTACTGAAAAGTACCCAATGCGTATAACTCCATATTACCTCTCTTTGATTAAGAATATAGGAGATCCTATCTGGAAACAATCAGTTCCTGATCCTCTTGAGTTATCTAACTACACTCCTGAGAACTTATCTAATATAAATAGCAGCGATCCTTTGCATGAAGATTCTCAATCTCCAGTTCCCTCAATTATTCACAGATACCCTGACAGGGTTATTTTTCTTGTCTCAAACCAGTGTGCTATGTATTGCCGTTACTGTATGAGAAAGAGAAAGGTAGGTTTAGGCGATTATTCTGAATCTAAATCGGATGGATTAGACAAAATTGATCAAGGGCTAAATTATATTAGAAATAATAAGATGATACGTGATGTCATACTCTCAGGCGGTGATCCATTGCTTCTTACAACAGAGAAACTTGATAGAATTCTCTTTGCAATAAGGGATATTGACCATGTAGAGACTATCAGGATTCATACAAGAGTGTTGTGCACTTTACCATATCGTATTACTGATAATTTAGCGTCAATACTTGAAAAATATCACCCACTTTATATCAATACCCATTTCAACCACCCTGATGAAATTACAGATGATGCAGCATCAGCATGTTTAACTCTTATTCGTGCTGGTATTCCATTAGGGTGTCAAACTGTTCTTCTAAAAGGTGTAAACGATACTCCAGAAATTATGGTTGAATTGATGAGAAAACTTATCAAAATCAGGGTTAAACCTTACTATCTTCACCACCCTGATCTAATTGCTGGAACTTATCACTTTAGACCTTCCTTTGAGACTGGTATCAGCATAATTAAGGCAATGAGGGGAAATCTTACAGGTATTGCAATTCCTCATTATATGATTGATCTTCCGGGAGGATATGGAAAGGTGCCATTGCTGCCTAATTATATGCAACATATAGATGGAAGTAGAGCCGTTGTAGAGAACTATCAAGGAAAAACTTGTCAATATTGGTTCTAATTTACCTACCCCCTCTCTTTATTTATGAGAGGGGGTAGGTGTGTATTGCTATGAATTTAGAATTTTACGTGCAGATTCATCATTTACATCAGAGACATGAGGAATACCTGTCTCTTTTGCAGTTTCGCGGTTACCAGAAAAGATGTCATTTCGCGTGATCTGGTCTAAAGAAAACTTCCTTGCACCAGCCATAAGCTGCTGAACACCGCAGGCAAGTTTATCGGCAAGTGTATAGAATCCAATAGCTCCGTAAGGGATTTTCTTCATCTCATCTTTGCCAAGTTTTTTCTCCATATCGTGGTATCCTGCAAAAATTTCATCAGCAGTCTTTCCAACTTCAAGAACAGTTTTTGGCAGCTCGTTCCAGTTACCATTTACTCTCTCTCTTCTTTCTGGATAGATTGACCCTTCAATGTTTGCTCCAAGAAAGCCAGGAATCATAACAGCTCTTCCCATGCATACAAGTTTACTGTAAGGAGCACCAAGTGCAAGAGATTTGAAAATATGATCTTCAAGAGCAAAGCCGCCAGCAAAAGATAGATCAACAACCTGTTTTCCTTTAGCAGCAAGCATATTTGCATACTCATAAGCCTTAGCGTGAAGGATAATTGATGGAACGCCCCAGCTTTGCATCATGTTCCAAGGACTCATTCCTGTGCCGCCGCCAGAACCATCAATTGTAAGAAGATCAAGCTGGGCATCAGTAGAGAATTTAATTGCCATTGCAAGCTCTTCCATTCCATAAGAACCAGTTTTAAGAGTTACTCTACTAAAACCAATACCGCGGAGATACTCAACGCTGTTCATAAAATCTTCTCTTACCTTTTCTACAGAGGTAAGGTTAGTAGCTCCAAGACGGCTATGACGGGCAAAAGATTTAATTGCACCCTGCTCAAAACCTTTTTGAACTTCAGGCAGAGTTGGGTCTGGATCAACTACATAACCACGCTCTTTAAGGAACTTTGCATATTCAATGCTTCTTACCTGAATTTCGCCGCCAATGTTTTTGGCTCCTTGTCCCCATTTAAGCTCAATAATGCATTTGTCTCCATACTTATCAACAACATACTCTGCAACACCGTTACGTGTATCTTCAACATTAAGCTGAACAATTATTGCTCCATAGCCATCGTGGTATCTTAGGTATGTGTCTATTCTGCGATCAAGTTCTGGTGCTGATTTGATCTTTCCTTTTCTCTCTGGGCCCGAAGCTATCTCCGATTTACGGTCAACACCGACAACATTTTCACCAATAACGACTGGGATACCAACAATAGCACCACCAATAGCAAATGCGTCCCAATATTTTTCAGCAATAAATGTTGAACCCATTGCGCCAGTCATAAGCGGCATACGAACTTTTGTCTTAACCTTTTTACCAAATGAGGTCTCAAGGCTTACATTTGGGAATATGCAATCATCTTGGCTATTAGTAAGCCCAGGTGCCATTCCCTGCGCTCCGTAAGCATACCCTTGAATTCTAAGAGAATTATATGATACGCCAACGTGTGTAGTGTTGTTTGCACCAGCAGTTACAAAGCCAAAACTCCTTGGATAGAGCAGCTTTCTGCCTACCATGCTTGACAGCCATGTTTCACATTTTCCTTTACAATCTGCGCGGCATAGGGTGCAAAGGCTTGATTCTGCGGCATCACCGCGGTTCACTGTTCCAAGTACATCGTTACTTTTTGAAAATCTCATGTCCATTGTTTTTATCCTTAATAAATAAAAAGTTATTTATACAAAGACACCATAAAAATGTGGCTCTGTATTAAAAAAGATTAACGATGTTTACAAAGATTATTTCATTTTTGTCAAGAAAATTCATTATTGCAATTCTACATATGTATTCGATTTAATTTCTGACACACCTAACATAGTTGTAAATGCGAATGGCATCCCCTTGTGGACCATGACCTGTTGGATAATCTGAAGAATCACCAGTTTTTGGATCGCTTCTTTGACACCCTGCTCCATGGACATCAAGCCAAGAGCCATTCATATATCCAAGCCCTCTACCAAAAGCAATGTATGCGGCATTTCCACCTGAAGTTGTTGACCAATTTGCGTGTGTTGTGCTTGTCCAATAAAATGGATAGTCAAATTCTCCCTCTTCATTGATGATAGATGATACTTTGAAAATTGGATCAATTGCTGCACTCGAGGTAGTGTCTGGAGAACGGGTGTAATCTACAATACTTTGCAGCTCTTTAGCATTGGGCAGACGCCAATCGCTAAAACCTAAATATTTTTCATTATTTTTCTGTTGAACCCATGCTAAAGCCTTTTCCCAATTCATACCAGCTCCACTGTCATCTTGAGACCACATAAGGTTAGTTGCAGAATCAGTTATTGTGCCGTTTTTGTTGTCAGTAAAACTGTTCTTTCCATAATTTGTATTTCCTCTGACGTATAAAACATAGAATGTTTTTCCTATCCCCTTTCCAGGCATGGGCTCAGTTCCATATCCTTTAATTCGCCCATCTGCAAAGTTCACTCCAAACATGGTTTCATTACCATTCATTGTTGTGCTTACATATTTTGTTGAAGAGGCAAACTGTGCATCAATAATACGCTCGCCAGCAGTTGTATCGCCATATCCAAAAACAAAGTATTTTGTGTCAATAAATGGAATTAATCCAGATGTGCTTGTTCCATTATAACCACTTGGGTCAATTCCGTTAAAACTTATAAGAGAGTAGAGCTCTTTTATAGTTGGAAGTCTCCAATCTGTATAGCCAGCAAGATCAAAAGAGTCTGCATTAGCAATAGCTTCATTATATGTCATTTTATCATCAGCTTTGATTAATCCGTCATTATTAAAATCAGGGCTTTGCTGCCACATTAAACCAGTAACATTATCTGTAATTGTCCCATCTCCATTATCTGTATAACTTGGCGTGTTTCCTTTATTTTGAGAATCTTGTCCATAGAAAGATTTGTTTTTCATTGGGCATGATATTTCAATATTGTTGCTGTAGCATTTGCTCTGATCGGTATCAACGATAGGAAAATCGGCAGACGTTAAGGCGGTCTTATTCAACTTCCAGTAGTATCCATCTGTTAATTCTGCAACCCAATCAAGGTTAACTTGCAATGACTTATCTCCATAACTCAGATTAGAAATAGTTATACCTATCTTATCATCGAGAATAGCTGGTTTTTGGCATTTATCGCCAGTATTATAATTTTCAAGCTTCCAATATATATTCTGTGGATCATCTAAATTCTTATATAAAGTCATTCTGACGTAAAAGTAGTTATTTCCAATTTTAAGAGATGGGATTGTGAGATTGAGTTTTGAGTCAAGGAAAGGATTACATGATGTAGAATTAGTAATGTTTTGAGCCAGAGTTTCGAAAAAATAACCATCAGATAAAGCAATCAAGCTAATAGTAACTATAATTAACATAGACTTCATAATAATCTTTTTCATAATAACTTCCTCCATTACCAAAATGTTGTGTATAAAAACGTTTTTCTCCATTTTTAAGGCTGATCACGACTGCTATTATAAATTGCATTGGATATGCCATGACTTCGAAAAGCATAACGCAATGATTTATAGGGAGCCCTATCTTATTAAAATTATTATGGTAATGATGTTATTTATTATTTGGGCGGAAACGAAAGAAGCAAGTAAGTGGTCGACAAAGTTAGCCTGTTATCGACATAATTGTCGAACCCAAATTCGTAAGAAAATTTGGTATTCATGCAATCAGGATATGTGTCATAGAGCTAAAGGCTAATTATAATGATATACAAATAACGAGATTGTTCTAATGTAGTTTTTAAATTCATTTGAAAACGATACTTTATCGGAATGGTATTATACTGTTCCATATTTTGCTCAGATGAAGAATCAAATATAATTTCTAACACTGTACGGGCTTATTTACAGTAAGAATTTTGTTATTTTGTTATTGACACAATATAGATTTTACCATATAACCAGATAAATAGGTCCCATCGTCTAGCGGTCAGGACGCTGGCCTCTCACGCCGGAAGCTCGGGTTCGATTCCCGATGGGATCACCAATATAAAAATGAGTAATATAGAGGGTTTACAGTCAAATGTAAGCCCTTTTTATTTTCCTCAAAATCCCCCAGGAAGTATATAAGAAGTAGTTACTTCCCCGAGCATTTTTCTACTACATC
>JADFXA010000082.1 GCA_015233755.1 Desulfamplus sp.
TGATTTTATTTCTTGACTCTTAATACGCATATATATTAAGTAATTTCAGTTGAGTTTATCAGTTGTATTAATCAGGGTATCGGTTACATGCTTAAAAAAGATGGTTTCAATGTGTGATTTTAATTTTAAAGGAGAAAAACAATGAAGAATTTGATTTCAAAAAGTTTATTTATTGCAGTTGCTATGTTTTTCATGATGGGGTGTGCGGCCCAAAGTCCTCAAAAACCATTTGCTAATTTCTCACCACAATCTCTTGATGCCTCTCAGTACACATTGAAACATAATAATTTTCTCGTGATTCTGGATGGGTCAAGTTCTATGGAAGAGAAGTTTGATGGTAACCAAAAATTTGATATTGCCAGAGAATTTGTAGGGCGTATGAATCAAACTCTACCTGCAATGGGGCAAACTGGCGGTTTAAGATCATTTGGACACAAACCAAGTGTTTCACCTGAGCCAACCATGATGCTCTACGGTATGGAAGCATATGCAAACCAAGGATTTGCAAATGGTCTATCGAAACTTAGCGGAACAGGTGGAACAAGTCCACTTTACAGATCTCTTAAATCAGCTTTGGGCGACATTGATGGTAAATCAGGCACAACTGCTCTTGTAATTGTATCTGATGCCAAAAATTTATCTACAAAAACAACTGGCGCTGTTAAGGCGTTAAAGGATAAATTTGGCGATACTCTTTGCATCTATCCTGTTCTTGTAGGTGATGATAAAGAGGGAAAAGCTCTTATGCAGCAAATTTCTGATATAGGCGGATGTGGATTCGTTACAGATGCTTCAGCAACTCTCTCTACCGAAGCAATGTCAAATTTTGTAAAAAATGCTTTTCTTGTTGCAAAACCAGTCGCACCTGTAGTTATAAAAGATAGTGATAATGACGGTGTTCCAGATGATAGAGACAAATGTCCAGATACTCCTCCTGGCGTAGAAGTTGACGCTGATGGTTGCCCACTTGATACAGATGGTGATGGCGTTTATGACTACCTTGATAAATGTCCAGGAACTCCAACTGGTGCCAAAGTAAATCCAATGGGTTGTTGGGTGCTTGGAGACCTTCTTTTTGACTTTAACAAATCTGATATTAAACCAGCAGGCTATGCTGACCTTGATGATGTTGTTGCTATATTGAACAAAAATCCAAATATGAAAGTAGTTCTTCAGGGACATACTGATAGCAAAGGAACTGATGCCTATAACCAAACTCTTTCAATGAAGAGATCTCAATCTGTTAAGACATACCTTGTAAATAAAGGTATTAATGCTGATAGATTGAAATGTGAAGGATTTGGTGAGAGTATGCCCGCTGCTTCAAATGATACTGAATTTGGTCGTTCGCTTAACAGACGTGTTCAATTGATGCCAGTTGTTCAATAATCAAATTATAAGTTTAAAGATAGTGAATAGTGGCAAATGGATTTGGTAGCCACATAAAAAGCATATAAAACACATTAGACGGCAGCATAAAGAGCTATTTATGCTGCCGTTTTTTTTAAAAAAGATGACAAAAATAATTGCGCACAGAGGTGCAAGAAGTATTGCACCTGAAAATACAGTTGCTGCGGCAGAGATTGCCAGAATGATTGGTGCAGACCTTTGGGAGACTGATATAAGTGTGACCCGAGATGGCCATTTAGTTCTTTTTCATGATGATGATCTTTTGCGGACAACTAATGCAAAATTTTTGTTCCCCTACAATAAATCATTTCTACTTGATACCTTTGATTTAGCTCAAATCCAAAAACTTGATATAGGTAGAACTTTCATAGAAAGAGATCCTTTTAATGAAATTGCTTTAGGTAATATCTCCCTTGAATTACTTCATTCTTTTAGGGGAATAAAAATTCCCACTCTTGAAGATGCACTAATTTATACCCAAAAAAACAATTTTCCTGTAAATTTAGAACTTAAAGAGCAGAGTGGAAAATTTAGAGCGTTCCCGCTCCCAAAAGCAGTTGCAAATATGATTAATAAGATGCGGATCAACTACAAACTTCTAATAATTTCATCATTCAAACATGAATGGTTAGAAGAGATAAAAGATATCTTGCCAGATATTGAGGTACAAGCACTTTTAGGAGACGATGTAAATCAAAAAATTGATTGGGATAAATTTTGCTCTGCTGATAACAACAATCTTCTTCAAAAATTTGATACATACAATATAAATAGCCAGATGATAACCATAGATGAAATAGCAAAATTAAAAAAAATCGGTAAAAAAGTTAATATTTTCACAGTTAATGATAAAGATGATATGGTAAGATTTATCAAAGCAGGTGTTGATGGGATTTTTACAGATTACCCTCAGGTTATGAAGCAAGTACGGTGATTATGGAAAAAGTGTTGTGCATTAAACGCACAGATATGCCAGACAAATGGTTAATGGAACAATCTGCTATAAAGATGAAAGAAGAAGTTTTTTTCTCTTTTATTAGTGCTACTGATTTTAGAACTAATAGTTTTAAATATCACTGGATTGATCGTCCAATAGCTGAAAATGATAAAGCATTTAAGCAGATAATTCCATATATTATTATTCAAGCTGATAATGGAAATTTGACAGCCATCTACAGAAGAAAAGGTAGTGAAAATCGTCTTCATGGTCTTTGGTCAATTGGAATCGGAGGGCATATTAACCCATTAGATAGCCATATAGATAACCAATCATATTACAACACATTAAATAAATTTGATAATATAGTTAAGAGTGATGGTTTAGAGATACCTCATAGTAACACCTCTTTTGGTTATAAAATAGATTTTAAAACAATACTCTATTCTGGTATGAAAAGGGAGTTTTACGAAGAGATTATAATATCGCCTCAAACAGAGTTTATTAAAGGATTTATATTCGCACCTCAATTTTTAGGGGTTATTAATGATGATTTGAGTGAGGTTGGAAAAGTCCACTTTGGTGTAGTTTTTAGAGTATTGGCAGATTCCCCAGATTACTTCACTGCTGGGGAGGAACTTTTAGATTTTCAATGGGTTAAAACAGAGAAATTATCAGCAAAAAATTTAGTGGATTTTAATTTAGAACTTTGGTCCCAATTAGCGGTTCAAATCTTTTGATACCACAATAGATTAAACTACTTTGGCGATTAACTTCAGATCATTATAACCATTTAAAGTTCTAAGAGAGGCTAACGTTGAAGATTCTTATTGCAGAAGATCAAAATATAAGCCGTGAAATGCTTGTGAAAATGCTGGCAAATATTGGTCAGATTGAGGCTTTTGCCACGGGTCTTGAAGCTCTTAAGGCTTTTGAAAATGCTTTTGATAAATCTGACCCGTTTCAGATAATGATATCAGATATATCTATGCCTGTAATGAGCGGGCTTGAATTATTAAAAGCTGTCAGGGCTTCTGAGATTAAAAAGAATATCGATAAAGAAAAGCGAATAAAAGTATTAATGTTTACCTCCTATGCAGATAAAGATACTATTGTATCGTGTCATAGGGCTGGTTGTGATGACTATGCAGTAAAACCTTTTAATAAAAAAGTTCTCGTAGATAAAATAAAAAAATTTGGCTTTACCATTGATGAAACTGTAGAGCTAAATCAGAGTGATAAGACTAAACAGACAGAAAAAACAATGGGTCAGATGGTATCTGATGCTATTGAGGGGTTCAAAAAAGGAAGAGTTGATCTTCCTGCTCTTCCTCATATTATTCAAGAGCTTCAAGATTTGATTAATAGCCCAAATGCCTCTGTTACTGATATGGCAAAGATTATTGAAAATGATACTGCAATATCTATAAAGTTAATAATTGCTGCCAATTCTCCATTTTATGGAGGAGTGGAAAAGACAAAAGATGTAAAAATGGCGCTAAATAGACTTGGGCTTGATGTAACTCAGAGCATTGTAGCTGCAATTGCCAATAAAGGTCTTTATCATACAAAGAGTTCTTCTATTAAACAATTAATGGAAAAGATATGGATGCACTCATTTGCAACAGCTCATTGTGCAAGAGAGATTGCCAAAAAAATCTCTTCAGTAGGATACGAAAAAGCATACGTTAAAGGGCTGATACATGACGTTGGTGCTACACTTCTTATAAAAAATATTGGAGAGAATGCAACTGAGAATACTGATATTGACATTAATGGGCTGATTGAAGCTGTTTTTGAGGTTCACGCAAGTTTTGGGGGATTGTTATTGAATAAATGGAATTTTAGTAAAGACTTTGTCTCTGTAGCAAGTTTGCACGAGTGGAATAAATATGGTGATAAGACAGAAAGAGAAGTTTTAATTGTCAATCTTGCAGATATACTATCTTGCAAAATAGGATATGGTTTTTTCAATAAAGAGATTGGTGATTTTGAAGATAATCGAGAACTTTCTGATATACAGTCAGCAGCCATGCTTGGTTTAACTAATTCTGACCTCAAGGTTATATATGAAAAAGCAGAAAAAGATGTTGCTGAATCTGCAAGTGCATTTGCAAAAATTTGATATTTCTAACACTCAATGTTGAATAAAAATTGCTCAAAAGAGAGGTAATATGATTTTTGAGTCTGATGAACTTTATGATTTAGAAAGAGCAAAATGGCTTCTTGAAAATCCAGGTCTTGCAGCAAAATTAACTGATCTACTTGGGACACCAATTGAAAGAGGTTTTGAGATGCTGCCCCAAAATTGGAGAGAGCGGATTGGCTCAATTACAACCGCTGCTTTATCAAAAGCTGTAACAGCAGCGGTTAGCACTCTAAAGAATGAGCCTTGCTGCCAATCTTCTAATGTTTTGCATAAAATTGCAGTTGGAACAACAGGCGGTATTGGTGGTTTTTTTGGTTTAGCAGCTTTAGCGATTGAACTTCCAATATCAACTACAATAATGTTTCGCTCAATCGCTGATATTGCAAGAAGTGAGGGTGAGCTTATATCAACAACTGAAACTCAGCTTGCCTGTATGGAAGTTTTTGCTTTTGGAGGACCAAAGAGTAGCGATGATGCCCATGAATCAGCATATTTTGCAGCCCGTGCAGCTTTGGCATCTTCATTGTCAAAAGCTGCTGAATTTATTGCAGAAAGAGGTCTTATTGAGGGAAGTCCAGCTATAATTAGGTTTATACTTCAAATATCAGAGAGATTTAGTGTCCAAGTATCAGAAAAAGCTATATCTCAGGCTATTCCTGCAATTGGTGCTGCTGGAGGAGCTATCATAAACACCCTATTTATTGACCATTTTCAAGATATTGCAAGAGGGCATTTTACAGTCAGAAGGCTTGAGAGAAAATATGGAAAAGATATAGTTGAGAATGCCTACGCAATATTAGAACCATCAAAAGATATTTGGAGACGTTAATTAATGCAAGTAAGAAAAAAAGTTTATTTAGAGTCTATCCTAACTGTAATAACAATAATTTTATCTATATTTATCTTAATTGGGTGTAGCGACGATAAAAACAGCTCTGAAAAAACAGATTCAAAGAGTGTGTCTAATGAGATAGTTATAAAAAATTCAAATAAAATACAGAATACTCTACCTGAAGGGATAGAGTGGCTGACTAACGATACGGATCCAATATTTTCTTCCCCTAATGCAGTAAAAGGTGGGACACTTCACACTGCAATATTGAGTTTCCCTATGACTTTCAGAACCGTAGGCCCTGATTCAAACGGAAGTTTTAGAAGTGCAATTCTTGATAATCAACTATCCCTTATAAATATCCACCCTGACACAGATAAAATTATCCCAGAGATTGCTACCCATTGGGCTTTTGATAAAGATAAAAAGACCATGTATTTTAAGCTAAACAAAAATGTTATTTGGTCAGATGGTGTTAAAGTTACAGCTTGGGATTTTGCCTACACCTTAGATTTTATGCGATCTGAACATATTATAGCCCCTTGGTATAATGATTACTACACCAAAGAGATTGAATCTGTAACTGTGTATGATGACTATACCCTTGCTGTTAAAAGCACAAAAGCACAACCTGATCTTTATATGATCGTTGGTATCTCTCCAACACCTCGCCATTTTTTCGGCACTTTGAACAAAGATTTTGTAAATGAGTATAATTGGAAAATCGTCCCAAACACTGGGCCATATCAAATAGAAGATTTCAAAAAAGGCAAATATGTCAATTTCAAAAGAAAAGAGAACTGGTGGGGAGAAAAGCTAAGATATTTTAAGAATAGGTTCAATGTTGACAGAGTCAATTTCACAGTAATTAGAGATTTTAATATGCTTTGGGAATATTTTAAAAAAGGTGATATTGACACATTTGCTTTAACAATGCCTAACTATTGGTATGAAAAATCGGATATTGATATTTTTAAAAAAGGGTATGTGGAAAAGATTTGCTTTTTTAATGACACCCCCCGTTCTGCATCTGGTCTTTGGCTAAATGAAGATAAAAATATCTTTTCTGATAAGAGAGTAAGGGTTGCATTTTCTCATGGTATGAATATTCAAAAAGTTATTGATAATGTGCTAAGAGGTGACTATTTCAGGCTTGATCAGGCATATGTTGGTTATGGCGAATATACAAACAGCACAATTAAAGCCAGACCATTTAGCATTGAGAAGGTTGAATCTATTATGACAGATGCAGGTTGGAGGCGTGGTAGTGATGGCATCTGGGAAAAAATGATAGATAAGAAAGAGGAAGATAAGGCAGACAAAAAAGAAGCGTTAAAAAAAGATGTAGTTGAAAAAGAGGGTGCTAAAGACAATAAGTTAAGATTTTCTGTGGATGTTACCTATAGCTTTGATGAACATACTCCAAGACTTGTTGTTTTAAAGGAAGAGGCTTTAAAAGCTGGGATAGAATTAAAACTCCAACTTTTAGATGGAACTGCGGCATTTAAAAAGATTTTGGAAAAAAAACATGATGTTGCATGGATGGGTTGGAGCACAGGTTTAAGACCATCATATTGGGAGAGCTGGCACTCAGAGAATGCTCATAAGGTTCAGACAAACAACATAACTAATACAGATAACAAAGAACTTGATACTCTTATAGACCAATACAGAGAAAGTCTTGATGAAAAAGAGAGAATTGCTCTATCTGTTAAGATTCAGGTACTTATTCATGAACAAGCATCATTTATCCCGACATTTATGGTTCCTTATGTCCGTCATGGATATTGGAGATGGATTAAACTTCCTTCAAATCATGGCACTAAAAAATCAGAAGATCTATTTGATCCATTTGGTTCAATGTCTGGAGGACTATTTTGGTTTGATAAGAGTCTTTATGACGAGACAAACAAAGCTATGAAAAGTGGTTCGCAGTTTAAGCCGATAACTATTATTGACGAACGGTTTAAACTGGTAGAAGGAAAAAATTGAGAAGTTCCAATGTTATTTAAGAAGAGAATATAGAAAAAAGATATAGGAAAATATTTAAGATGAAAAAACTATTTGGAACAGATGGGATAAGAGGCGTTGCCAATAGCTATCCCATGACTCCATCAATGGCTATGAATATAGGAATAGCAGTTGCAAACTATGTTAAAAAAGATGGTTATGGTGCCGTTATTATTGGGAAAGATACCCGTATATCAGGAGATATGTTAGAGTCAGCACTTGCTGCTGGAATTACATCACAAGGTGTAGATGTTCTTACAGTTGGAGTAATCCCAACACCTGCTGTTGCTTTTTTATTATCAAATTTCAACCAAATAAATATTAATCAAGATGGTTTGCAACAAAATAGCGATAAAAAAGATTGTGACAACCAAAACGAAAAAAGTGAGATAGATTCCAGAATCGAAAAAATAGGTGCTGGTATCGTGATCTCCGCTTCTCACAACCCTTGGCAAGATAATGGCATCAAAATTTTTAAAAAGGGTGGCTGGAAACTTTCAGATGATGAAGAAGAGAGTATTGAGTCAATGATATTTTCACTTGAGAATCAATATCAAAAGAACTCCACAAAAATAAGTTTAACAGGGCGGATTTACCCAATTTATGATGCTAAAAAAAGATATTGCGATTTTTTGAAACAAGGTTTTTATTCTACAATAAATAAACAGCTAAAACTTGTAGTTGACTGCTCTAATGGTGCGTCAAGTGTTGTTGCCTCTATGCTTTTTGGCTCTTCAGACTATTTTGACAATTTTGATGCAACTTTTATATTTAATCAGCCAGATGGTAAAAATATCAATGAAAAATGCGGTTCCCAACATACAGAAACTCTATCTCGCAAAGTCCTTGAATTGGGTGCTGATATTGGTCTTGCATTTGACGGAGATGCTGATCGTTTGATTGCTATTGATGAGACAGGTGCTGTCATTACAGGTGATAGAATTCTTGCGATATGTGCCTCTTATGCAAAATCAAAAGGAACTCTTGAAAATAATCGTGTTGTAAGCACTGTAATGAGCAATATTGGTCTTGCAAGAACGCTTGAATCTCTTGGAATAGAGCATTTGATAACAGGGGTTGGAGATCGAGAGGTTCTGCAAGAAATGATAGAGTCAGGTGCTGTTATGGGTGGTGAAGATTCAGGACACATGATATTTTCACAATACCATACAACAGG
>JADFXA010000083.1 GCA_015233755.1 Desulfamplus sp.
TATCTATCTGTCTGAGTTTAGTATTGAGAAGTCATCTTACTAAAAAATATTTTATTGATCCAGATCAATGTTTTTCTTTTCAATATGCCTTATATTTCAGATAAATTGAACGCAGAAGAATAATAACATCTTATTTGAAAAGATAAAAAAACAGATACTACCAAAGATTAAGGAGGCAACTATGAAATGTCCGGGTCAAGAGACACAATACTGGAAAAAAGATGCCATTTTTGACACAAAGTGTCCAGAGTGCGGTGCTGATATGGAATTTTTCAAAGATGACACATCAAGAAGATGTAGAAGCTGCGGTAAAAGGATTGTTAATCCTAAAATGGATTTTGGATGTGCCTCATATTGCCAATATGCAGATCAGTGCATAGCTAACCTTCCAGAAGAGTTTGTTAGCCAGAGGGAAGATATGCTCAAAGATAGAGTTGCTGTAGAGATGAAGCGATATTTTAAATCAGATTTTAAACGCATTGGTCATGCCATGAGGGTAGCTCGATATGCTGAACAGATAGGAAAAGATGAGCAAGCTAAAAGATTTGATAAGAAAAATGATGAGACAGAAGGAAATAAAGAGGACACACCAGCAAAACGAGAGATGGCAAACCTTGCTGTGATTCTATCTGCTGCCTATTTGCATGATATTGGAATAAAAGAGTCAGAGAGAAAATACAACTCCAATGCTCCAAAATATCAGGAGATTGAAGGCCCTCCAATTGCACGCTCTATTCTTGAAAAACTTGCTGCAAAGCCAGAGTTAATTGATGAGGTGTGCGATATTGTTGGACACCATCACCATCCAAGAGAGAGTGAGACTCTCAATTTTAAGGTGCTTTATGATGCTGATCTCATCACAAATCTTGAAGAGGAACAAAAGGAAAAACAGGAGAAAAATGAGGAGTTAATAAGCAAAGAGAGGCTTGAGAGGATTATATCAAAATCATTCTTAACTGAGTCGGGTAAAATCAAAGCTGCCTCTGTATTAATATGACATTCTATCCTTATTTGTGGATTTCTTAAAAATTAAAAATAGAGAATATATATTATTATAACCAATTAAAATATTAGGAGATATTAAGAGATGAAAGTTAAAAGAAAAATCATACAAATAGATGAAGAGCTCTGCAATGGCTGCGGAAATTGTGTCCTTTCTTGTGCAGAAGGTGCGATTCAGATAATTGATGGAAAGGCAAAAATTGTTAAGGATCAATATTGTGATGGTCTCGGAGCCTGTATAGGTGAGTGCCCTCAAGACGCTCTCAAAATTATTGAGAGAGAAGCTGATGAGTTTGATGAAAAAGCAGTTGAAGCATATTTAAAGGAGCTTGAACAAAACAAAAATATTTCACAAAGTATAGTAACTTCAGAATCAAAGACCTCCCCAACCTTAGCATGTGGCTGCCCTTCAACCCAACTTAAGACTTTTCCTATATCAGATTGCCATAAGGGAACCGATATAAAGCATTCTCCATGCGCATGCTCTGATGCTAATAAAGCATCAAATTTAAACAGTGGCCATTCTGGAGCATTTAAATCAACTCTTGGTCACTGGCCTGTACAGATTCGGCTTGTTCCGCCAACAGCACCATTCCTAAAGGGCGCTGATTTACTAATTACAGCAGATTGCGTTCCCGTGGCATACCCAGCATTTCATCAAGATTTCCTCAAAGGAAAAATTGTTATGATCGGATGCCCAAAATTTGACGATGTTGACTCATACATTCAAAAATTTGCCGATATTTTCAAAGTTGCTGGAATAAAAAGCGTTACTACCTTGATAATGGAAGTACCATGTTGTTCAGGACTTCCAATGATTGTAAAAAAAGGAATGGAGCTTGCTGGAGTAACAGTCCCAATTGCAAAAGTTGTTATAAGTGCAAGAGGAGAAATTATTTCATAAAGGCAAAATATAAAATTTAGGCAACGTGTCTTCTTAAAAATATTAAAAAGATCGACAACATACCACACTCTCCTTGACTCTCGTCGATAGAATAGTCATAGATATACAATAAGATATTAAAAACAAGAGTTCATAAATATCAAATGTTCGTTAAGGAGATTCACTATAATGACAGAATTTTATACATTTAAAGCTAAAACACTTGGCAATAAAGAGATTTCAATGGAAACTTATAGAGGCAAAGTAGTGCTTGTAGTCAATACTGCCTCTAAATGCGGCTTAACTCCTCAATATAAGGGATTGCAAGAGTTATATGATAAATATAAAAATAGAGGATTTGTAATATTAGGGTTTCCATGTAATCAGTTTGCCAACCAAGAACCGGGTGATGAGGAGTCAATCAAACAGACATGCTATATAAACTATGGAGTTACATTTCCCATGTTTGCAAAGATTGATGTTAATGGAGAAAATGCACATCCTATCTTTAAATATCTAAAACAAGCTCTTACAGGATTTTTAACTCCTCAGATTAAATGGAACTTCACAAAATTCCTTATTGATGCAAACGGCAATCCTGTTAAACGATTTGCTCCTAAAGATGCACCAAATAATATTGAAAAAGATATTGAAAAATTACTTTTAGGAACTAATGGAGCAAAATAGTTTAAGGAGATGAATGCGTCTTTGTAAAACATATCAATTAAATAACAGTATAACAGCTCTTAAATTAGGTTGGTCTTTGGCAGGGCCTCCTTTAATGACTGTTTACTGTTATCTATTTGGAGATACAATGATTGATACAGGGCAATCCCATATGGGGAGAGACGTTGTATCAATAGCTCGTGATAACAGGATAAAACAAATTTTTTTGACCCATCACCATGAAGATCATTCAGGTAATGCAGCTGCAATTCAGACACTTGATGGAGCTGATGTTTTTGGTCATGACCTTAGCATAGAAAAATTAAAAACTCCTTACTCCATTTTGCCTTATCAAAAATATGTATGGGGTAAGACAACTCCACTTACATTAAAGCCGTTTCCTGAAGAAATTGAGACGGTGCTTGGTAAAATGTTTCCAATTCATACTCCTGGACATTCAAAGGATCACACAATTTTATTTCTTCCTGATAAGGGGATTATTTTTTCAGGAGATATTTACCTTGGTGATAGAATAAAATTTTTCAGAGCTGACGAAGATATTGGTACCCAGATCAAATCTTTAAAAAAACTTTCGCATCTTAATTTTGACATTTTGCTTTGTGCTCATAACCCTAAGCAAGAAAGAGGTAAGGAGCATATCTTTCTAAAACTTAACTTCTTAGAAAATCTCTATGGGGATATAATTGAGCTTTGGAAAAAAGGATTGTCTGAAAAGCAGATTTTCAGCTCATTGAAGTTAAAAGAGTCCCATCTTGTAAAATATTTCTGTTTTGGTAATGTAAGTATGATGAATGGGGTGCGATCTGCTATTAGGCACTACAACTTCATACAAACATCTTAATTGAAAAAAATTGTGGAGCGAAAGTGGCAATAGATGACAATCTATAATTTAAATCAAAGGAGAAAAAAATGGTTGGAGATATAAAAAAAATTTTGTTTGCTACAGACCTATCAAACAATTGCCGCTATGCTTTTGCCTATGCTACAAGTCTATCTTCAAAGTATTGCGGAGGAATTACGCTTCTTCATGTTATGGAGCCACTTCCTGATAGTGTTGATGCAATGATTACAGGATTTATAGGTAAAGAGAAATGGGAGACTCTTCATAAGCAGCATGAAAATGATGCAAGAATGACTTTGATTGGTAAAAAAAATAATCAAACCATGATTCATGAAGCAATGGATACTTTTTCTAAGGATGAAAGGATAACTGACTGCGATTACACAGTAGATAAAATCCTTGTAAAAGATGGTCATGTTGTTGACACTATTATCCATACAGCTCTTGAAGAGAATTGTGATCTTATTATTATAGGATCACATAAAGGATTTTTCTCTTCAGGAATATCACTTGGCCAAGTTGCAAAAGGAGTTCTTAAGCAATCCAAAATTCCAGTTATGGTTATTCCACCTGTTGAGTAAACTCTAAATATATTTATACTGTAAGAGGGTATATTTAAGAAAACTAATTTAAAAATTTCATTTAAAAGTAGAGGGAGAGACTATTTTCATGGCTTTAATAAACGTAGATAAGGAAAAATGTGTCAAAGATGGAATATGTGCAGCAGAGTGTCCACTTTTAATTATTAATCTTAAAGAGGGATCGCCAGAAATAGCAAAAGGTGCAGAAAATTTTTGCATCAATTGCGGACATTGCGTTGCAGTTTGCCCAACTGCTGCTTTATCTCACAAAAAATTTGCACCTGAAGATTGTATGGAGATTAAAAAAGATTTGATGCCTGATCCAGAAACAATGGAGCAGTTCTTAAAACATCGCAGATCAATACGAAGTTACAAGAAGGCACAAGTACCCAAGGAGACTCTTGAAAAAATTCTATCAATTGCAAGCTATGCACCTTCTGGACATAACCGTCAACCTGTCAAATGGCATGTTGTTTACGAACGTGAAGAGCTTACAAAGCTTTGCAGCCATGTGATTGACTGGATGAAGTGGATGATAAAAGAAAAACCTGAAATGGCAAAACCAATGGAGCTTGAACTTGTGGTTGCAGGATATGAAGCAGGAGTTGACAACATTACCCGCAACACACCACATCTTATTATTGCCCACGGTGACAAAAGAGATTTTTCATCAAGTACAGCGTGTACAATTGCCCTAACATGGCTTGAGCTTGCATTGCCAGCTTTTGGTCTTGGTGGGTGTTGGTGCGGATATTTTAATGCTGCTGCTATGTTTTGGCCTCCATTGCAGGCTGCATTGGGACTACCCCAACATAACGTAAGCTATGGTACAATGATGGTCGGCTATCCAAAATTTGCCTATCACAGGATACCACCCAGAAATAAGGCTGTGATTACTGGACTTTGATTTTATAGTTTTTTATGCTCTATTAAACAGATCACAATATACTATCTCTGATTTAAAAATGAATTTGATATGGATAAGAGCGTAATTTGAGGAAACAACTATTGACTGATACTACACAATTTAATGAACCAACATCTCAACTTCCAAATTTAGTATTGCCTCAGGAGATATTAAAAGTTTCATCATTGACCAAAATGTTTGGAGGTGTAAAGGCACAGGATAACATCTCATTTTCAATTGAAAAAGGGATTGTGTGCGGATTGATAGGTCCAAACGGAGCTGGAAAAACAACTTTGTTCAATATGATAACAGGCATATATCCGCCTGATTACGGCGAACTCCTTTTTATGGGCAAAAACACAAAAAATATACCTGTTCATAAATTGGTAAAAGCTGGTATTGCCAGAACTTTTCAGCATGTTGAGCTTTTTGGAAGCATGACACTTCTTGATAATGTGCTTGTTGGAATGCACGTAAGAACTAAAAGTGGATTTTGGGGAGCTATTACTAAAATGCCTTGGGTATTGCGTGAAGAGAAGATGGCAAAAGAGAAAGCAGAAGCTCTTTTAGAATTTACCGGACTCACAGAGTATACCTATAGAGTTGCTGGAGAATTGCCAGTTGGAAGGCAAAAAATGGCAGAAATAGCAAGAGCATTGGCATCAGATCCAACTTTGCTTCTACTTGATGAGCCTGCCGCTGGATTAAATGCAGTTGAAACAGAAGCATTAGGGCAGCTTATTAAGAAGGTTAAACAAAGAGGGGTTACAATGATGCTTGTGGAGCATGACATGAGCCTTGCAATGGGTATTTCAGATAAGATTATTGTTCTTGATAGAGGTAAAAAACTTGCTGAAGGGACTCCAAGAGAAGTACAAAATAATAAAGCTGTTATGGAAGCCTATTTAGGTCAAGGATAGTTCATTAATAAATAAGAAATTTTTTGTTTTTTATTACGCTTATCAATCAAAAAGCAACCTATGTTAAGATAAAAGATACTTATGCTTAGAATAAAAAATTTAAGATGCAGTTATGGCAGTATAATAGCGGTTCAAGGGGTGAGCCTTTCGGTCAGACAGGGAGAGCTGATCTCAATAATTGGTGCAAACGGTTCTGGTAAAAGCACTTTGCTGCTTGCTATATCTGGACTTCTGACAACATGGGAAGGAGAGATAATATTTCAAGAACAAACTCTCAAAGGAATGTCGCCCCCAGCAGTTGTTAGACAAGGCATTAGCATGGTACCTGAAGGCAGACAAATATTTTCCCCTTTAACTGTTATGGACAATTTGAAAATGGGTGCTTACACCATGTATCGAAAAGGTCTTAAAAGACAGGTTGAACAAGATTTTGAGATGATAATGGATATGTTTCCAATATTAAAAGAGAGGGCAAACCAGCTTGCTGGCACACTTTCAGGTGGAGAGCAGCAGATGCTTGCAATTGGTAGAGCATTGATGGCAAGACCCCGTCTTTTAATATTAGATGAACCATCAATGGGGCTTGCACCAAAAATTGTTGAGATGATCTTTGACACTATCCAAAATCTGAGAAAAGAGGGGGTAACTATCTTGCTTGTTGAACAAAATGCAAGGGCCGCTCTAAAAATTTCAGACAGAGGCTATGTTCTTGAAACAGGAAAAATGGTTCTTGAAGGTAGTGCAAAAGAGCTTTTAGTTGATGATGATGTTAAAAGAGCATATCTTGGCAAAGATTATGGCAATTTCTATGATGGTAGAGATTAATATTTTATATTCTAAAATTCTTTAAGAAATTGTCAAATCTTAAGAATAGGATTACATAAGATGACAAAACTGAAAGAGAAGCGGGAGAGAAAAAAAGATGCAGCCATTAAATTTAACCATTGAAGAGAAAAATCAACTTAAACTTGAACGTCTCCAGACCACTCTAAATCGTGCATATAAAAACGTCCCGTTTCATCGTAATAGATTTATTGAAAGCTCTTTGTTACCCGAAAATATCCTATCTTTGCAAGATATAGAAAAACTCCCGTTTATGGATCGCTCTCATCTTGGAATACACTATCCTTATGGACTTTTTTCAGTTCCTCTACGTGATATTGTAAGGATTCACACAGCATCTGGAACAGGGACAAATCCATCAATCAGCGGTTACACAAAGGCCGATCTTATGATCTGGCAAAAATTGGTTTCCCGAAGTCTTGAAGCATCTGGAGTAACATCAATGGATATTCTCCAGATAAATCTGCCACCTGGGCTTGCCAATTGGGGACGCGATTATAAAGATGGTGCTGAAAATATTGGGGCAAGTGTAATTCCAAACTCTCCTCTCTCCCTTGCAAAGACTCTTATGGTGTTTCGAGACTACAAAACTACAACGTTGGTTACAACATTGGCATTTGCCGAACAGCTTATGGAGTATATGTTTGAGAGCGAACGTAACCCAAATGAGTTTAATCTCAAGAGAATAATTCTTGTAGGTGAACCAGTAGGAAGAGAGCAGATTCAAAACCTTGAAGAGCGTCTTCATGTTGATGTTTGGCTAAATTATGGATTAAGTGAAATTCCAGGACCTGCAATTGCATTTGAGTGTCTGCACCATTTTGGTATGCATATAAACGACGACCATATTTTAGCAGAGATAATCGATCCAGTAACAAGAGAGGCTGTAGTGCCAGGTCAGGCTGGTGAGTTAGTTTTAACAACGCTATCAGCAAGAGCTTTTCCTCTTATACGCTTTCGTACAGGCGATATGGCAAGATTTATAAATCAACCATGCCAATGTGGCTCTCCTCTTACAGTTATGGAGTGGCTAAAAGAGCGCGCTGATAACATGATTATCATATCAGGGGTTAAAATATCTCCAGAGCAGGTAAGAATTTATCTTAAAAATGCACTTGGAGTGAATGAGCCGAAATGTGCTTTAGAAAAAATCCGTCATGGAGGCACTGAGATTCTTTCCATTGACCTTGTTATTGACGATTCGCTCTTTTCTGATGAGATAAAGCATTTAGAGAGACTTATGATAAATACATCTGAAAAGTTAGAAGAGCTTGTAGGAGTACCAGTTAAAATAACACTTACAGAAAAGAAATAAGATACGATATTATAAAAAATGGGGTGAAAATTTATTAGGCTGTAAAATTTAATAAGATTGACTCATTCATTGCTTTTAAATTCCGTTGACATTTTGTTTAGTAAAATATATAAAAGAAAAAGTTTTGCGCCCGTAGCTCAGCTGGATAGAGTACCTGACTACGAATCAGATGGTCGGACGTTCGAATCGTCTCGGGCGTGCCATTAAAATCAAGGGGTTACGGTCAATCGGCTGTAACCCTTTTTTATTCTGTGTGAGAGTCTGTGTGTGAATCTTCTTAAAACCAATTATCCAGACAATCAACAGCAAGACGCTCACCTTCCCCAACTGAATGCA
>JADFXA010000084.1 GCA_015233755.1 Desulfamplus sp.
TGTATAAACAGATGCTTTTTGATTTTGCAAAAAAATATTCTGATTTAACAGAAGAAATACGAACAAAAATAGTAGAAAATAGTCTCTCTGAAGCTCGTAAAATTGCTCATACTGTTAAAGGAGTTGCGGGAAATCTCTCTATTGACAGCGTTCAGGCAGCAGCGTTTGAGCTTGAAAAAGCAACAGCAGCGTTCGAGCTTGACAAAGCAACAAAAGAGAGGCTTCCTGGATTTAATTACAATAAATTACTGTCTGACCTTGAGCAATCATTACAGCCTGTAATAGAATCCATAAAAAGTTTGCAAAAAGACTCTGTGCAAAACAGTCTATCGCAAAATATGACAACTGATTATAGAGAAACCAGATTAATCCTTATTAAAATGGCTCAACTGCTTAAAACCAGTAATTCAGATGCTGAGAATTATTTAGATGAATTACAAAAGCTAAAAGGTGGGGGCTTTGATGAAGAGCTCCAACTTATTGAGGAGTTTATCGGTAATTTTGACTTTGAAAATGCTAAAAAGCCTTTACAGCGTGTTATTGACACATTAGAGAGCCAACAGATTGCATCAGCAGGAACCATCAATGACTGAAAATAGACAGACATTATTAGTAGTGGATGATGAACCAACCAACATCAGAGTGCTAAGAGAATTATTAAAATCTGATTATACAGTGCTGGCAGCCACAAGCGGTGAAAAAGCGTTGCAGATAATGGAATCTGATGATTGCCCTGATCTTATACTTTTAGATATTATCCTGCCTGGAATAGATGGATATGAAGTATGTAAACGATTAAAGGCGGATGAACGCCATAAATTTATTCCTGTTATTTTCATTACGTCTCAAACCACAGAAGAGGATGAAGTCAAAGGTTTTAATGCGGGAGCAGTTGATTATATTACAAAGCCTCTTAGTGCACCTATAGTAAAAGCCAGGGTAAAAATGCATCTTGAAGTAAAAGAACTCCGTGAACATTTCAAAAAACTCTCCATGCGTGATGGATTGACAGGTATTGGCAACAGGGTTTGTTTCGACAATTGTTTAGAACAGGAATGGAAAAGGATGCAACGCGAAAAAGCCTCGTTATCGCTTATTTTCTGTGATGTCGATTTTTTCAAAAAATATAATGATCATTATGGACATCAAGAAGGCGATAAATGTTTGCAGGTAGTAGCCTCAATAATTAAAAAAACAGCTAATAGACCAGCAGATTCAGTAGCTCGATATGGCGGAGAAGAGTTTACAGTTATTCTTCCCAATACAGATTCGGAGGGTGCTGTGGAGTTAGCAGAGAATATCAGGTTGGCAATACAAAATCGTGAAATACCACATGCCGCATCTACGGCAAGCAGATTTGTTTCACTCAGTTTAGGAGTAGCGACAGTTATTCCTTCTCAGAAGATTACGCCGGAAAAGTTTATTGCTTTGGCAGATTCGGCACTCTATAAAGCAAAACAAAACGGAAGAAATCGTGTTATCTTTCATATTGTTTAAAAAATAGGATAATCAATCCT
The DNA here is from genome assembly GCA_015233755.1 of Desulfamplus sp. Lineage (GTDB taxonomy): Bacteria > Desulfobacterota > Desulfobacteria > Desulfobacterales > Desulfobacteraceae > Desulfamplus. The sequence goes on from JADFXA010000084.1 coordinate 1,518, forward strand.
GCATTTGAATGATGATGACTTTTCTGATAAAAACGCTAACATCGAGTAAAAAAATAATTTATTTGGAGGGATTAAATGAAAATAAATAGTGTTATTGCTCTATTAATAACGATATTGTTTACGAGTTTTGCCTCAATAGGTGATGCAGCCTTCAATGATGGATTGGTCGGCTACTACACTTTTAACGGTAATGCCAATGACAACAGTGGTAACCAGAATCATGGTAGTGTATATGGTTCAACCCTAACATCAGACAGATTTGGCAACTCTAATAGTGCCTACAATATCGTCGATACACAGTATATATCTCTAAACAATAATGTAATGAATAATCTCGGAGATTTTACAATCATCTGCTGGGTAAAATTTGGTGTTATGAATTCAGATATTAACAATATTTTGGGAATAGCTAACTCTGGAGAAGATAACGAATTTAATCTTGCTTACAATAAAAATTCCAATGATTTTAATATCGACTTCAAAGGAAGTGCATACATAAACTTTAATGGAAAGATTGATATGTCAGATAGTAAATGGCACTTTATAGCATTTATACGACATAATACAGAAGGCGTGATTTATGTTGATAACATTAAAATAGGAACAATATCAATTTCAAATCAAACAATAAATTCTGATATAAATGGTGTAGTTATTGGACAAGACCAAGATTGTTTGGGTGGATGTTTTGATAAATCTCAAAATCTAAATGGAGATATTGACGATCTGCTTATTTATAATCGTGCAATATCTGAATCTGAAGTGCAAGAGTTGTATAGTGAGCAATCCACTGAATTAACAAATAGTGAATATGATGTAGGATATCAGAAAGGTATCGAATTTTGTAAACAAAATCCATCTAAATGTGGAATTAATATAAATTGTGAAGAGCCTGTTTGTGCTGAAGTTATAACTTATGCCAAACCTTCCAATATTGACTGTTGGATTATGTTTCCAACTCCATGTAGTGTTCCTTCTGGTTGGGAGACAACAACTGATACAAAGATTAATCTTTGTGGAATAGCAAAAGATATTGATAATTGTGCAATTGTTGAAAATAATCTTGATATTACAATGCCTTGCATTGATGTTTTTGGAACTAAACTTCCAATAGTTTTACAAAAATTTACCAATACAGAAGATCCATTTGGCTATTACTGGAAGCTAAATCTTAAGTAGTAGAGATTTTCAATATCGAAAGTAGAAAAAAACGACTGCATGGATAGGATAAAACCTTCCCGTCATTCGTTTTTTTCTTGACTTAAAATATTTTGCTATGCAATAGATGAACAACATTTATTAAATATATTTTTAATATTCTATAATCCCACCATTTATTTTAAACCTTATAGCAAAATAAATGCAACTTCTCGACTGCCACTACAACAACTATTGCTTGATTAAAATTCCTGAACGACAAAAAAGATAAAGGCAAACCTGTTAGAAATAGTTCTTTTATAAATGCTAAATCAATTTCTTATAAAAAAATAAAGGATATTATGAGCTATTTAATTGTATCTGAAGTTACCCTATCTTTTGGCGGACTCAAAGCTCTCTCTGGCGTTAATATGGAGATTGAAAAGGGTCTTATCACATCAATTATTGGACCTAATGGTGCTGGTAAGACAAGTATGCTCAACTGTATATCTGGTTTTTACCACCCTACAGAGGGTCAAATCAGCTATTACGGAAACAATCTTACACACGCATCACCCCATGAGGTTTCAAATATGGGTATTGCCCGTGCTTTCCAAAATTTAGAGCTGTTTAGAGGGCTTTCTGTTCTTGATAACCTTCTTCTTGCCCGACATATAAAGCTAAAATATAACTTTTTTGAGGCTCTTATCTTTTGGGGAAAAGCATCAAGAGTTGAGTCTGAAAATAGAAAATTTGTAGAAGAAGTGATAGATTTTATGGAGCTTGAACCATACAGAAAGAGCCTTGTTGGCAATTTAAGCTATGGCGTTCAAAAAAAGGTAGAGGTTGCAAGAGCGTTGACTCTTGATCCAGACCTTTTACTTCTTGACGAACCAATGGCTGGCATGAACCTTGAAGAAAAAGAGGATATTGTCCGTTTTATAATGGATATTCAAAACGAACGAGGAGTTACCGTGGTTTTAGTTGAACATGATCTTGGCGTAGTTATGGATATTTCAGATAGAATTCATGTTCTTGATTTTGGTCAGCTTATCGGCTCTGGAACACCAGAAGAGATTTCATCAAATCCAAAAGTAATTGAAGCCTATATAGGAAATGAATAAAAATGGAAAATAGCGATAAACTCACTCAATATTCCATACCCCAACTGCTGCGCCTTAGAATGAATTATAGCGGAGATAAAGTTGCCTTACGAGAGAAAGATTTTGGAATATGGAACACATATACATGGAAATCTTACTACTCTTATGTTCGCAAAACAGCCCTTGGAATGAGACAGATTGGCATTAAAAAAGGTGATATAGTTGCAATTATAAGCGACAATATTCCAGAGCTTCTATTTACAGCAATAGGCTGCCACTCACTTGGTGCAATCTCTGCTGGAATCTATCAAACTACAATGCCAGATGAGATAGCACAAATCATAAACTCTCTTAAAGTTACAGCTGTCTTTTGCGACAATCAGGAGCAGGTTGATAAATTAGTTGAGGTAAAAAATAAAATACCAAAAGTTAAAAAAATTATCTATGAAGACCCTCGCGGAATGAGAAGTTATACATCAGACCCTTGGTTTATTCCAATAAGTGAAATTTACAAACTTGGTGATAAGCTTGGTGAAAAAGAGCCAAAACTTTTTGATACTTTAATTGATGCAACTGCTCCTGATGATGTGTGCCATCTCTGCTTAACCTCTGGGACTACTGGTGTTCCCAAAGGTACCATGATGACTCACAAAAACTATATAAACATGGGGGTTCAGATTACAAAAGTTGATCCTTTAAAGCCAACTGATGAGTATGTCTCTTTTTTGCCTTTTGCTTGGATAGGAGAGCAGATGAACTCATTTGGCATTGCAATGGCAACAGGTATTACTATCAATTTTCCAGAATCTGTTGAGACTGCTATGTCTGATTTAAAAGAGATTGGTCCCCATTTTATGTTTGGCGCACCAAGAATTTATGAATCTATCCGCTCATCAATTTGGCTTAAAATTGATCAATCTTATTGGTTTAACAAGAAGCTCTACAACTACTTTATTGAGATAGGTCAAGATGCGGCAAAATATAGAATGTCAGGAAAAAGTATGCCGATTATGCTAAATTTTAAAGCTTGGCTTGGAAAACAGATTATATTTCGTCCTCTTGTAAACCAAATTGGGCTTTTGCGTCTTCGCCGTGCCTATACAGGCGGTGCAGCATTAGGTCCAGAACTTTTTACATTTTATCAGGCAATTGGTGTAAATCTAAAACAGATTTATGGACAGACAGAGATAACAGGAATTGCCTATATGCACAGAGATGGCGATGTGCGGCCAGATACTGTTGGAATGCCTCTTCCAGGAACAGAGTGTCGAATAAGTGAAGAGGGTGAGATACTTTCACGCTCTGCTTCCGTATCTCCAGGCTATTTTGAGCAGCCAGAAAAAACAGCAGAACTTTTAGAAGGCGGATGGCTTCACTCTGGTGATGCAGGGTATATTGATGATTCAGGTCATCTTGTTGTTATTGATAGAGTATCTGATGTTATGCACAACCACAACAATGAGATGTTCAGCCCAATGTTTTTAGAGAATAAACTCAAATTCAGCCCATACATTAAAGAGGCAGTGATCTTTGGGGATAAAAGAGAATATGTTTCAGCACTTATAAATATTGACCCTGAAGTTGTGGGGAAATGGGCAGAAGATAGAGGTATCTCATACACAACATACATGGACCTTTCTAATAAAAAAGAGGTTGCAAATCTTATCCTTGAGCAGGTAAGAGGCATCAATGAAAGAGTTGAAAAAGAGCATTTTAAGATTAAGAGGTTTGTTCTCCTTTATAAACTACTTGATGTTGATGATGGAGAGTTAACAAAAACTGGTAAAATTAGACGTAAAGTTGTTATGGATAGATATAAAAATCTCTATGATGGACTTTATGATGAGTCTGTTAAGATAAAAGAGGTTGAGGCAAAATTTCAGTATCAAGATGGTCAATCAACAACTGTAAAAACCACCATCACATTTTATGACTCTTAAAAAATAATGAAAAAAACAAGAGAAAAAAAAGCCGTTGCTCTTCGCTATAACGCACAGTTAGAGGCTGTCCCAAAGGTTATTGCCAAGGGTAGCGGTAAAGTTGCAGAAAATATTATTGAGCTTGCTAAGGAACATGGAATTCCTGTACAAAGCGATCCTGATCTTGTTGAAGTGCTATCTACACTTAAAATTAATGAGGAAATTCCACCATCTCTTTATATTGCAGTTGCAGAGCTTCTTGCATTTGTATATTCTCTTAATTCTAAAAAGAGGTAATATACCTTCAAACGCGAATAGATTTAGCTTTTATATATCCAAAACTCAACCATAACCGAGAGGAGTATATAAACTAAAAGAGATAACGAACTTTATTGAGTTATTGTTGAATCTGATTTTGGAACAAATATACTAAAGATATTATGAAAAACATCATAAAAAATATATTAATTACGCTGTTTGTATCTATCTTTATACTGACCATTGGCTTTTTTTCTTTTATGGCATATCTTCAACATTTTGCAAAAACACCTTTTAAATTTTTACCCACTCCTTCCCAATCTAACAATATAAACTTAATAAAAATTCGACATGGTGAAAGTTTAAGCAATATTGCTAAAAAACTTGAGACTTCAGCCATTATCAGCAATCAATATCTTTTTATGATTTTAGCAAGATACAAAGGAGATAGTAAAAATATCAAGGCTGGAGAATATGAGTTTTCTAATAAAGATATACCAGAGAATATTCTTGATATGTTAGTTAGAGGAAAGGTAAAGCTCTATAAAATAACCATCCCAGAAGGATTGAATATAAAAGAAATTGCGGAAATTGTTGAAAAAGCAGGGTTTGGAACAAGTGAAGATTTTATAAAAAATGCCACAGACAAAATTTTTATTAGTTCTCTTGGCATTGAAGCAGATTCTTTAGAAGGTTATCTTTTTCCTGAAACTTATTTTTTTCCAACAGAGACTAATCATAAAAAGATTATCAGCAGCATGGTTCATCATTTTAATAAAGTCTTTACCCCTGATTGGAAAGATACTTGTAAAAAATTAGGATTAACAATTCACGAAATCATTACCCTTGCCTCTATTATTGAAAAAGAGACCGCAAATTCTGCTGAAAGGCCTCTAATATCTTCCGTGTTCCATAATAGACTCAAACGAGGAATGCGTCTTGAAAGTGATCCAACAGTGATTTACGCAATTCCTAATTTTAATGGGAATATAACTAAAAAGGATCTTTTAGCTCCAACGCCATACAATACTTATTTAATAAATGGTCTGCCATCAGGCCCCATTGCAAACCCAGGTAAGCTATCGATAGAAGCCGCCCTCTTTCCCCCCAAAAGTGATTTTCTCTTTTTTGTCTCTAAAAATGATTCAACTCACTATTTTTCCAAGAATATTAAAGAACATAACCTTGCTGTTCGTAAATATCAGTTGAATCAATAATGTTGGTTATAATAATATCAAAAGGCTAAAGTTAAATGTCTTATCGAGTTGCAATAAATGGATATGGAAGAATTGGCAGGTCTATACTTAGAGCATTATATGAATCTCACCACTACAGAGAGCTTGAAGTGGTTGGAATAAATGAACTTTCAGATATTAAAACAATTGCACACCTTACAAAATATGATACCACTCACGGAAGATTTTCAGGTCAAGTTGAAATATGCGGCAACGATTTTTATGTAAACAATAATTATATCCGCTTAAGCCATGAAAGCGAAATAGACAATCTCCCATGGAGAGAGCTTGGTGTTGATATTGTACTTGAATGCACAGGTTCATTTAAATCAAGATCAAAAGCGGAGGGACATATAAAACAAGGTGCAAAAAAGGTTATATTTTCTCAGCCAGCAGAAGATGATGTTGATGCAACTATTGTATTTGGCATAAATGACCATATTTTAACAAAAGAACATACTATTATATCAAACGCTTCATGCACCACAAATTGCGGCATTCCTATTCTCAAGGTTATTAATGATGTTATTGGAATTGAGTCGGGTATAATTACGACTATACATTCAACAATGAACGATCAACCAGTGATTGACGCATATCACCACCACGACTTAAGACGAACAAGATGTGCTGGTCAATCAATAATTCCTGTAAATACAGAACTTGCAAAGGGAATTGAGAGGATATTGCCTGAAATGAAAGGTAAGTTTCAAGCTGTATCGATGAGAGTTCCAACAATAAATGTCTCTGCTTTAGATATGACTCTTATTTTATCAAAGTCTATTTCTGTAAATCAGATAAATGAGATTTTAAAAGATGCTGCCTATGGGGTTAAAGATTCTGCTTTAGGTGTGAGGCTTTTAGGAATACTTGGATATACAGAAGAGCCCCTTGCATCATGCGATTTTAACCACGATTCAAGATCATCTATAGTAGATGGAAATCAAACAAGAGTAAGTAGAAATAATCTTGTTAAAATACTTGCATGGTTTGATAATGAGTGGGGATATGCAAACAGAATGCTTGACACTACAGCAGCCTTGATGAGTCTATATTGATCAAGCTCAATATTTTGTATTATTTATTCTCTTTCAAAAAAACATTTTTAATTAAGTAAACTCAAGTGGGCAATTTAA
>JADFXA010000085.1:0-2590 GCA_015233755.1 Desulfamplus sp.
AAAGATAAATTACAAGCGTTTAAAGTATTATTACGGTATAATTAGATAAAAATAGAAGCAAGCAGATTAAAGGATTTGGAATTAAAATAATGAATAAACAAATTGTATTACTAATATCAACATTAATATTTCTATCGGGCTGCATAACAAGTCAGCCATCAAAATTTTATATACTTACACCAACAAAATATAGTTCAGATAAAAGCAATAGCTCTGTTAAGACTATTAAATTGGGTCTTGGACCAATATCTATTGCAAAATATCTTGACCGTTCTCAACTTGTGGTTAGATTAACCGAAAATCAGATAAAACTCGAAGATTTTCACCAATGGGCAGGCTCTCCAAGAGATGATATTCCAGCTATTCTTTTTGAAAATATATCTAATTTCCTTGGAATTGACACTATTTATAAATATCCATGGAGAAGCCACACTGATATTGATTATCAAGTAGTTGTGGATATTATACAGCTTGATGGCAGACCAGATACAAGCGTTAGAATTGTTGCTCGATGGGAAATCCTTAAAGCTGATAACCTAAAAACAATTAAAGTTGGTAAGGCAGATTTTACAGAGCCTGTTTCTGAGACTCTCACAAACTCTATTTCAGGCAATATTTTTGACTCTTTTGTAGCAGCACAAAGTCGTACCATTGGAAAATTAAGCTCAATGATTGCAAAGTCGTTAATAGAATTAAATTAATGTAATTGTTGTGAACAAAAAAGTTTCCATCTTGTCTAATATAAAAGTTTCTGATACACAGTTTTTATAAATCAAGATATGAAGAATTTCATATTTGTGCAATTATTCATATCTATTAGCTATTATTTTGTATAGGCAACTTAGATCAAAGCAAATTCAGATCAGGAGGTTAAAATGTTTAGAATTGTCAATCGGGAAGAGATGGCTCAGGGAACCATTGTCCTGAACGAAATCGAAGCGCCACGTATTGCCCGAAAGGCAAAACCGGGGCAGTTTGTTATTTTACAAGCTAATGAAAAGGGTGAGAGAATCCCTCTTACAATGGCAGATGTTGATCCTGAAAAAGGTACAATTACAATTATCTATATGATAGTTGGGAAATCAACAGCTATTTTTGGCAAAATGCAGGTTGGGGAAGAGTACTTCGCGGTTATAGGACCACTTGGAAAAGCTACTCATATTGAAAAAAAGGGAAAGGTGGTGTGTGTTGGAGGCGGAACAGGTATTGCTGTTCTACACCCAATTACAAGGGCTCTTAAACAGATTGGTAACGAAGTTATTACCATACTCGGTTCAAGAAACAAAGACCTTCTTATCCTTGAAGATAAGATGGCAAAAGCCTCGGATACTTTGCATATCTGTACTGATGATGGGTCAAGGGGACATCATGGTTTTGTAACTGATGTGCTAAAAGATGTGCTTGAAAAAGAAGATATTAAACTTGTAGTTGCAATTGGTCCTGTGCCCATGATGAAGTTTGTGTCAAAAATAACCAAGGAGAAAGGAGTTGAAACACTTGTAAGCCTTAATCCTATAATGGTTGACGGCACTGGTATGTGTGGAGGATGTAGAGTCTCTGTTGGTGGTAAGACAAAATTTGCCTGTGTTGATGGACCTGAATTCGACGGGCATGAAGTTGATTATGATGAGCTCTCTAAACGTCTTCAGGCATATCAGTCTGACGAAAAAACTAGCATGGACATATGCAAACAGGCTGCGGTTAAATAAATCTAAAGAGTTGATTATGCGAAAGGCTTTAGAACAATGACTCTAAAGAATTAATAATGGCTGTATCAAAAATCTTCTCTTTGTAAATTACAAGGAATATTTTTGTGTAAGATAAAGGAATCTAATGTAATGGTAGAGACAAAAGTAAAAAAAGAACAGACGCCAAGGGTAAAGATGCCTGAGCAATCTCCTGAGGTGAGAAGAAGAAATTTTATGGAAGTACCACTTGGTCTGACACCTGAGATGGCTCAATCTGAGGCATCAAGGTGTTTGCAGTGCAAAAATCCAGCCTGTGTGGAAGGTTGTCCAGTATCGGTAAATATTCCCGGGTTTATCAATAAAATTGTTGAAGGTGATTTTGAAGGTGCTGCAATAACGCTGTGGCAAAAAAACGCCTTGCCAGCAGTTTGCGGGCGTGTATGTCCACAAGAGATTCAGTGTGAAGGCAAGTGTATTCTTGGTAAGAAAGGAACTCCAGTTGCTATTGGGTACCTCGAAAGATTTTCTGCTGACTATGCAAGAGAAAAAGGAACTGTTGAGCTTCCAAAAGTTGCCCCCAAGACTGGCAAAAAAGTTGCAATTATTGGCTCTGGTCCATCTGGTCTTACTGTAGCAGGAGATTTGATTGTAAAAGGACATGAAGTTACAATATTTGAAGCTTTTCATCAATCTGGTGGAGTGCTTGTTTATGGCATCCCTGAGTTTAGACTACCAAAAGCGATTGTTGCCTCTGAAGTGTCAACCCTTGAAAAACTTGGGGTTAGAATCGAAACCAACAGCGTAGTAGGCGCAACTGTAACCATAGATGAACTTTTCAAAGAGGGATATGATGCAGTGTATGTTGGAGTTGGAGCAGGTCTTCCAAGATTTATGAATCTTCC
>JADFXA010000085.1:2636-5642 GCA_015233755.1 Desulfamplus sp.
AGAACAAATCTTATGAAGGCTTATCTTTTTCCAGAATTTGATACCCCAGTTGCAAGAGGAAAAAATGTTGTTGTACTTGGGGCTGGCAATGTTGCTATGGATGCAGCAAGAACAGCTATGCGTCTTGGTGCAGAATCTGTAAAAGTAGTTTACAGGCGTTCAAGAGCAGAGATGCCAGCAAGAGCAGAAGAGCTTCATCATGCAGAAGAAGAGGGAATAGAATTTATTTTACTTACAAATCCTGTTCAATTCTTTGGAGATGAAAAAGGCAGACTATGTGGTATGGAGTGCCTAAAAATGGAGCTTGGAGAGCCAGATTCATCTGGAAGAAGAAGACCTGTTGCAATTGCTGGCTCTGAATATACAATCGAGTGCGATCTTGCGGTTGTATCTGTGGGGGCTCAGCCAAATCCTCTTTTGACCAACGCAACACCAGAGATTACTCTCAATAAATGGGGAAACATTGTGGCACACCCTGTTACTGGAAAAACCACTAAAAAAGGTGTTTGGGCAGGTGGAGATATTGTAACTGGTATGGCAACTGTTATTCTTGCAATGGGTGCTGGAAGAGAGGCTGCAAACTCAATACATGACTATCTAACAATTGGGTGGTAATTATAAACTTAGGAATGGGAATCAAATAACACCATTAACGTTCCCAGATTAACTTTAACTATCAAGTTTCTGCGATTACAAGTTTAAGGATTAATTGAATTCTCATTCCTTAAGATGATAAATACGTTGTAATTTATTCCATTTTGTAGATATTTTATGTTATTGGATATAAACATTGAATTAAGTTTATTATTGCAGTTTCAGTTACGCTGTAATATATGAGTTCATTAATCGATGTTGAATATACGACTCTAATGATAATTTATATCTATTCTTTTTATAAAATTTTTATTTTGCTATTTTTGAAAGGGAGTAAGAGCCTCAAATTAACTTTTGTAAGACTTGCCGTCTGGCTCTTTTCCCTTTCTGTTTTTTTAGATGCTCACAAAAGTTTTAGATACTCATAAGAGTTATCAGAAAAATGTTCATTAAAATCTCAACAATCTGATGACAACTTTCCGGTTAATCCAATTAATAAGAAAACATCCCCTTAAAACAACCATATCTGCTATTGTTCTCTCACTTTTCATACCTATATTGCAAATTTTAATAATTAAATTTGTAGATCCGTTTTTTACCATTCCTATGGTTTGGGAGTGGTGCGTTAAACAAGTTACACAAGAGAATTACATTGAGTTTTCATATCAATGGAGAGATTTAGATGATATATCCCCAAATCTACGCAGAGCTGTTTTAGCAGCCGAAGATCAACGTTTTTTATCCCATAATGGATTTGATTTTATTGAGCTTAAAAAAGCAGTTGATGATATAAAAGCTGGAAAAAAGAAAAGAGGGGCAAGCACAATAACCATGCAGGCTGCACGCTCCCTGTTTCTTGTGCCTTGGAGAAACATGATAAGAAAAGCTATTGAAGCCTATTACACTGTTTTTATGGAACTTTTTTGGGGGAAAAAAAGGATTTTAGAAATTTACCTTAATACGGTTGATTGGGGTATAGCAACAGTTGGAGCCGAAGCTGCTTCAGAAAGATACTTTTCATGCAGTGCAAAAGATTTGACAAAATCACAAGCTGCTATTTTGGCTGCTATTTTGCCAAGTCCTCACACATGGTCTCCAACCCAACCTGATAGCTATGTCAGATCAAGACAAAAAAGAATTATGAGAGATATGAGATTGATGCCACTACTTTAATAGAGTACCTGAAAAAAATAATACCTTGATATTATTGGATAAAAATGGCTTTTGTAGGAGAGTAAATATTGTTCTACTTAGCTTTTTAAAGAGGAATATTGTAGAGCTTACAACTGTTTTGCCACAATACCTGTGCTAATGTTTCAGCATCAGAACCTTTTATCTCTACAAGTTTGTTAAATACATACCTAACAAAAGCTGGCTCGTTTCTTCTGGTCTTATTTTTCATTGGTACTGGTGTAAGGTATGGGGCATCAGTTTCAATTACAATACGGTCATCTGGAATCAACAAAGCAATCTCTCTTAATATATCTCCTCGCTTTTGAAGCGTCAATATTCCTGTAAGACCTATGTAGTAGCCAAGATCAAGATAGTTAAACATCTCCTCTTTTGTGCCGCTAAAACAATGCACAACACCTTTACGCTCTCTGTGTCTCATTGAGTGAAGAATTTGTAAAAACCGTCCCTCAGAATCACGTTCATGAAAAATCATTGAAAGGTTTAGTTCATCTGCTGCCTCTATATGGCGTAAAAACCATTTTTCTTGGATTTCACGAGGAGAGTGCATTCTGTTAAAATCAAGACCAGCTTCACCCCACGCCTTTATAATAGATGGATATTGAAGTGCAAGATGTTTATAGCTATCAATAATATCATCTGAGCAGTATTGAGCTTCATGTGGATGCATACCGACTGATATGAAAATATTTTTATTTACTTGGGCAATCTTTAGTGCCTTTGCTATAGTCTCTGGGGTAACACCTGCCACCATTATAGCTTCTACATAAGCATCGTAAGCTCTATGGAGCATCTTATCAAAATCTACATTATACACTTCATCATCTATATGAGCATGGCTATCAAAAAGCCTCATTACTTCTAAACTCCTTTTTTAGTGTTGTTTTTTATTTTAAGGGTTTTGCCAGATTATTATAAAAAAATCATATCTCTCAACTATAAAAAACAGGTATGACCCGCCAGAAATATTAATCTGTGGGTCATACCTGTTTTTTATGAGCTTTTATATATTTTAATTAGGTTTGTCTATATTAGTTTAGCTTTATAAAATGTTTTTGGAGATTTAGTCTAATTTTTCTTTGAATCTTTTTCAACGGGTTTTGATTCGGTATCGCCAGACATCGAACTCATAGCAGGGCAATTCATTTTACCACCCATACCCATACCTTTATCCATCATCATACTACCACATCCACCGCGTCTACCACCCATCATTCCATG
>JADFXA010000085.1:5859-8274 GCA_015233755.1 Desulfamplus sp.
AGTGCATGGAGTTTTTCCTTATCAGGCGATGAAGTCTCCATAAGGATTCTTATTTCCTGATGTTTTGCTATTATAGCTGCTCTTTGGGTGGCAGTTTCATCAATAAATTTCTGATGAAGTGCTTTAAGCTGGCTCTTTTGTTCATCTGTAAGTTTTCCAACATTCTGATGATTCTGAACTTCGGTTCCCGCTGTCATATTTTCCATTCCAGCACCTTTTTTACCAGCAACATCTCCCGCAAACGAATTGCCAAAAATTGCAACCATTGCGAAAAGTACCGTAGTCATTGTAATAAATAGATGTTTTCTTATATTTATTCCCTTCATGTGACAATACTGCTTTTTCATTTTTGCTCTCCTTGTTTTATTATTTGTCCATATTATATAACTAAAAAAGAATTCTAAACATTATATTAAATTAATTCAATGCATGACGCTGTTTAGAAAATTTTTAACCTCTATTATACAACAAAGCAATGAACATGCCAGAACTAATTAATAGTAGTTTTAATTTCACTCAATATTTTATAACAACTTGATTTGTAATGTTTTTATTATCTTAAAATTAATTACGGATAGAGGTAGATTATTTGATTTGGTGGAGAGCTTAACTTTACAAAGCTATATTTAATAAAAAATGGGTAATCAGTATCCACATATAATACTCAATTGGATACTAATTACCCATCAAAAGTAGACTAAAACTTAAATGGCTTTAAAATAGATGTGTTTAAAGAACAGTGGCTATATTAGTGTAATCAAGATTAAAGGCTTCCGCAACTGCTTTGTATGTTACCATACCTTTGATAACATTTGCTCCAAGTTTAATCTCTTCATTATCCTGCATCGCTTTTTTCCAACCTTTATTTGCAATCTGAACTGCGTATGGAAGAGTTGCATTGGTCAGTGCCATTGTTGAAGTTCTTGCAACAGCACCAGGCATATTGGCAACACAATAGTGAATTACACCATCAATAACATATGTAGGTTCTGTATGAGTCGTAGCTTTAGAGGTTTCAAAACAACCACCTTGATCAATAGCAACATCTACAATTACTGAACCATCTTTCATCTCTTTGAGCATATCTTTTGTTAAGAGTTTTGGAGCTTTTGCACCTGCAACCAAAACCGCACCGATAACAAGATCGGCTTTCAAGACAAGCTCACGAAGTATTCCAGCATTTGACATAATTGGAAAGCAATTTGCTGGCATCACATCGTCAAGGTATCTTAATCTGTCAAGATTTGTGTCTAATATATAGACTTTTGCACCAAGACCACATGCCATCTTCGCAGCATTAATACCAACAACACCGCCACCAATAACAACAACTGTTGCTGGCTCAACACCAGTAACTCCACCAAGAAGAACACCCATTCCGCCTTGAGGCATTTCAAGAAATCTTGCGCCTTCTTGAACAGCCATACGCCCAGCAACTTCACTCATTGGAACAAGAAGTGGGAGCGAACCATCTTTCTTCTGAATAGTCTCATAGGCAATGCAGACAGCTTTACTTTTAATAAGGGCATGTGTCTGCTTTTCGTCCGCTGCAAGATGTAGATACGTAAATACAATTTGATCTTCTCTTATAAGATCATACTCTGATGGCTGAGGCTCTTTTACGTGCATAACCATATCAGATTTTTTATATATTTCAGCAGGAGTATCCACAATAGTTGCACCTGCTTTTATATAAGCTGAATCATCATAACCGCTGCCCTTACCAGCATCTTTCTCAACTAATATCTCATGTCCGTTCTGTTTCATCACAACGACACCTGCTGGGGTCATACAAACTCTTTTTTCAGCAACTTTGATCTCTTTTAAGATACCTACTATCATTTTTAAATCTCCTTTTGTTTAAAATATTTAAAGATTGATAATTTATGGCTTAAGACACGTTAATTTAAATAGTTATTGATGAATAAATGCAAAATATTTGCCATAAGGTAAGAGATATAATTTTTTATAAATAACATACTGTAATATCTAAGTAAAATATTAAATATGTTTAGATAGGATATAAAGTGATCCAAAAAACGGTAGTTTTAATTACCATAAACAATGCTATTTTTAAAACCAGATTAAAAATTATAATATGACCAACATTATATAAGAAATATTGTAATAATTTGTTTTTATTATAATATTTCTTATCATCTTTATTCTAAACAATATAGAAAAAATACTTCACCTAAATATTACCAGTGGTAACTATTTTATCCACCTTTATCTCATATTTTTGCATCTTTTTAATTAGTGCTGGATGAGATAACTTAAGTTCTGAGGCTGTCTTACGAATTGTCTTTTTAAGTTTAAGTACATCAATTATCATCTTCTTCTCAAATTCGGCGACTTGCTCTTTTAAAGAAGATGAATATGGATAACTGTATCTGTTAATGCTAATTTTATCAT
>JADFXA010000086.1 GCA_015233755.1 Desulfamplus sp.
AGCTTGATATAAATAAGCTTGTTCAGGTTCCGGTTGAAAGGCCATTGGCCTTAGCTGGATAAATATTATAACCAAGCGCCTGTCTTTAACAAATTTAATATAGACTTTTTATAGGAGAAATGTATGAGAAAAATTATTTTTTGTTTAAGTGTTGTTTCGTTCATGGCTATTTTTACATTGGCAATTCCAATAACCTCAATGGCAGCAGGTGAAGCAGATAAACCTAAAATAGCTGAAGAGACGCTTCCCACAGCCGCTCCACCTACAATAAACATTGATAAAAATACCCTTGAAAATGGAGGAACTATTAAAGTAAGTGGTCAAGCACCAGTTGGAATGCCTTTGTATCTTGAGGTTTGGGCAGCAGACCATACGGTAAAATCAAATCGTTTTGACAGCGACAAGGATAAGGAGACTGGTAAAATTCCTTATATTTTCTATATCACTGAAGAGATGCCAGCTTACTACAAAATTTTTGTTCCCAAAGATATGCAGCCTAAAATTGATGAAGCAAAAAAGAAGGGCAATAAATGGAGCTACTCAGAGCTTCTAAAAGAGCTTGGTGCAGATGTTGCCTACAGTGTTCCAGCAGTTGCAAAAATTGAGAGGTATCAGGCAAGCCTTATGGCAAGCGTTATCGGAAGTCGTGGAAAACTTTTAGAACCAATGGACGCAAAAGAGAATAAAAAGCGTTCAATGCAGTTAGTTAAAGCACGTTTTAGAAGTATTGGAAATGTTATAGCCGCTGAGATAAACCTCTCCCCTGATGGTTCTTACACAGCAGATATAAAAGTTCGCAAAGGGGTTTCGCCTGGTCAATATAAAATAGTTGCTGTTTCATCAAAAGAGTTGAAAAGTCAACCAGTAACTTTTGAAAATAAAATTAGCTTACCTACGGTTTATTTAAGCAATGCAGGCACAAGCATGAATCTTATCTATCCATTTGTTTTAAGTCTTGCTGTCTCAATATTTGGAGTTCTTATGGGTGCTGGTGGAGGTTTTATAATGAATCCACTTCTTATTACCCTTTTTCCAGCCTTACCACACACAATTGTTGCTGGAACTGTAACCCCAACAGTTCTTTTTTCACAAGGTAGCGGGATTTTTAACTACTCCAAGATAAATTTTATAAGCTGGAAACTTGGAGCTGGAATTGGTTGTGCGATGCTGCTTGGAGGATTTATAGGACCTAAACTTACAGAGATGATTACGCTTGACCAGTTTAAATTTGCATTTGGCTGGATTCTTATAGTTCTTGCTGGTTTAATGTTTTGGCAGACAACACCCGGTTATATTGCAAAGAACAAAAAAGAGCAGTCAATTCTTAATGAGTTCAAAAAACGTGCTCAAGATGCCAGCAAAGGATAAACTTTTCAATTTAAGATAAATCAAACAAAAAATTTAGAAATATTTAGGGAGAACTTTTAATATGAAAGTAGAATTTTGGGGTCAAGAATTTAAAGTTAATATGTGGTTAGGCTGTTTTGGCGGTTTTCTTATTGCGATTATGTCGTCAATGTTTGGATTTGGTGGAGGACCTTTTATGGTGCCTCTTATGACAGTTGCATTGCGACTTCCAATGTATCTTGTTGTAGGAAGTTCGCTCCTTGCTATCTTTTTCAATACAACTATAAGCACAATGCGTCATTATCAGTTTGGCAACTTTGACCTTATATTTTTTCTTGCAATGTTTCCAGCAGCACTACTCGGCGGTTATATAGGTCCACAGATTGCAAAGCGTGTAAGTCCATTAGTTGTTAAACGTATTGCATGTGTAGGTCTTCTTCTTCTTGCCCTTAACCTGCTTGGTGTATATTAAAATTTAAGGGGGGCAAATTATGACACAAGATTTTGTTTACAGTATCTGCGGCATGTGCACTGTAAGATGCCCGATACAGGTATTTACTAAAAATGGACAAATTGACTTTATTAAAGGCAACCCTCATGTCCCTTCAATGAAAGGTGCTGTCTGCCCAAGAGGGGCTGCTGGAAAGGCGTTAGTCAACGATGATGAGCGTCCTCAAACTCCGCTTATCCGCACAGGAGAGAGAGGAGAAGGGAAATGGCGTAAAGTTTCATGGGACGAGGCTTTTGATTATACAGCCCAAAAACTTAACAGCATCAGAGAAAAGTATGGTAACAAAGCAATTGCCTTGTCAGACAGAGGTGGACCATTTATAGAACTACACCGTGCATTTTTAAGAGGAATAGGAACGCCAAACTACTGCAACCATGACGCATCTTGTGCCAGAAATGTTCAGCACGCTGCCCTTTCTCTTACTGGCATGGGACGTAAAGCTGTTAAACATGATCTTAAAAATGCCCGCCATGTTGTTTTACAGACAAGAAACATTTTTGAAGCTATCAATGTTCAAGAGGTAAATGATCTTACAGATGCTTTAGAAAATGGGTGTAAGTTAACTGTTATTGATATAAGGGCAAATATCTCTGCTACAAAGGCGAGTCGTTATATGCAGATTCGTCCCGGCACTGATTATGCCCTTAATTTATCTGTAATACATGAGATTATTAACAAGAAACTCTACAATAAAAACTTTGTTGATAAGTATATTGAAGGATTTTCAGAGCTTGAGGCTTTTGTGGAAAAATATACTCCACAATGGGCAGAGTCAGAAACAGGGATTCTTGCATCTCACATATCTGATTTTGTTGAAGAGTTAGCTTCGGCACAACCTTCTGTAATTTGGCACCCGGGTTGGATGACAGCAAGGTATAAAGATTCATTTTACATGTCTCGGACAATTTATATCATCAATGCCCTTCTTGGTAGCTACGGTGCAAAAGGAGGATTGCCGTTTGTAAGCAAACCTTCTGATGTAAATCAAAAAGGGCTTAAAGATTTTATAAACATTTATCCAAAACCAAAAGAGAAACGGGCAGATGGAGTTGGTTGGAAATATCCACATTTTGAAGAGGGTGCAGGTCTTGCCCATCTTCTATATAAATCAATGGAGACGGGCGACCCATATCCAATTAAAGGCTATATTGCCTATCGCCATGACCCTTTGATGGGTTTTCCTGACCCTGATAGACTAAGAAAAATATGGGATAATCTTGATCTTTTGGTCTCTGTAACCTTTAGTTGGTCTGATACTGCGTGGTATTCTGATGTTGTTCTTCCATTATCTCCTTACCTTGAAAGAGAGAGCATAATTGCCACAAACACCTCATTAAAACCACATTTTTTCGTGCGTAAAAGGGCATTATCACCTCGTTACGATACAAAAGCAGATTGGGAAATTGTAGGAGGGCTTGCAAAACGAATGAATCTGCCTGAACTATCTTTTGACTCTATTGAAGATTTGTGGAATTTTCAACTTCAAGGCACAGGTATAAAAATTGAAGATTTTGAGAAAACTGGAATGGTTCAATTAGTAGATAAGCCAATTTACAAAGATTTAGGGCTTAACAATATAAATTCTCTTGAATCTAACCCTGAGTCTATTTCTGATTCTGATGGCTCTGTTAATACAGAGCCTAATCCATTTAAGTTTAAAACAGATAGCGGTAAAATTGAGATTATCTCAAAAAGATGGGAAACAGCTTGTATTCCATCTCTAAAACCATATATTCCCCCTCAAAGACCTCTAAATGGTCAGTTTAGGCTTACATTTGGGCGTTGTGCAATACATACACAAGGGCACACTGTAAATAATCCAATGTTATTTGAGCAGATGCCTGAAAATGTTTTGTGGATTAACACCAATGCTGCTGAGAAGCTCAATATCAATGATGGTGATTATGTTAAAGTTACCCAAACTACTTATCAGGGCGATATTACCAATCAAAATTTAGAAAATAAAGCAAATAGATATTCAGAATCAATTAAAGCAAAGGTAACTGACATAATCCACCCTGAATCGGTGTTTGTTATTCATGGTTTTGGGCATAAAATCCCAATTGAGAGTCGGGCTTTTGGAAAAGGTCTTGCTGATAATCAATTTATGGTAGGTGGCTTAGATATTTGGGATCAAGCAGGAGGTGCAATTGCTTATCAGGAACATTTTGTGAGTGTTGAAAAAGCCTAAGTGATAAATCGCACACTACGGTGCAATAAAGTCCACTTTAGTGGACTTCTTTTTATCTTAGCCCTGAAATTTATTTCAGGGTTTCAAAAAATCAAAGTATTGTCATACACAATGCTAAAATTAAAATTGATGTGTTTATGATTTATAAGGAGTCAGCTATGACAACAACATCAAACAGTTCAAGAGAAGAGACTCTTATTGTCCACGGTATGACAAAATGCCACACAACAAGCAATGACCTTGTGCCTCCTATACACATGACATCTACATTTAAGTTCAAAGATCAGGCTCAAGCACAGGCAATATTTGGAGGCACAGAAGAGGGCTATCTATATACTCGAATATCCAACCCAACTGTTGATCTGCTTGAGGAGAAGATTGCACTTCTTGAAGGTGCAAAAGATGCGGTGGCAACATCGTCTGGCATGTCGGCAGTAGCAGCAACTGTAATGGGCCTTGTTAAGCCAAACGAAAATATTGTTTCGTGTAATGCCGTTTATGGAGGAACTTTTGCTCTTTTTAATAATCATCTAAAGCATCTTAACATTGGAGTGCGTTTTCTTCCACCTTTGTTAAGTAACGATAAAAATAATATCATCCCTCTTATTGATGATAAAACACGCCTTCTCTACATTGAGACTCCAGCAAATCCGACTCTTGATATAATTGATATTAAACTTTGGGCAGATATTGCTAAAACCTACAATATTCCCCTTGCAGTTGATAATACTTTTGCATCACCATATCTTCAAAAGCCAATCTTGCTTGGTGCTGATATTGTTATCCATTCAACCACCAAATATCTTGGAGGGCACGGTGATATTATTGGTGGGATAATTGCCTCTAATTCAGATATCATATCAAAGATAAATGAGGAGTATGTTCACCATTTTGGTCCATGTATGAGTCCATTTAATGCTTGGTTGATCCTTCGTGGAATTAAGACTCTTGCCGTAAGAATGGATCGTCATAGCAGCTCTGCTCTTAAGATTGCACAGTGGCTTGAGACACACCCAAAGATAAATCATGTTTATTATCCAGGGCTTAACAGCCACTTAGGACATAAAATTGCGTTGCAGCAGATGAAAAAATTTAGCGGAGTTCTCTCGTTTGAACTAAAAGATTGTATGGACAAAAACGCAATAGAAGCTGGGAAGAAATTAATAAACGGTGTAAAACTATGCACCATTGCTGTAAGTCTTGGAGATTGTGAAACTTTGATTCAGCATCCAGCGTCTATGACCCACGCCACTTATTCAGAAGAAGAGCTAAAAAAAGCTGGAATTGCTCAAGGGTTGATCCGTCTATCTGTTGGACTTGAACATCCTGATGATATTATTGAAGATTTAGAGCAATCTTTGTCTGCAATATAACAATTAACCCGAGCTTTGCAATAAATAAACAGGGGAAAGTCTTAACATGAAAAAGATCACAATTTTTTTTATTCTAATGATAATGTCTGTTTCTGCACATGGAGAAATTTACAATACCGATGCTTTTAATATGTCAGACAACATGGATATAACTATAAAGAACATTGAGATTAATGGAACTCCATTTAATCTCAATATGGCATACTATGATCAGCCATCTGATCCTGGTGGAATTTACTGGAAATTTGTAAATGTTGACAATGGACTACAGATGCAGAATGTCAAAATCCAAACTTTCACCTATGATAATAGCGAACCGATTGCTCGACATCAATTAGATATATATTACACCGATCACCCTCAACAAAATAAGGTGATTCTTTTTGTTCCAGGAGGTGCATGGCGACAAGGAGATAAAAGTCTTTATGAAGCACTTGGAAAGACCCTTGCCGGATACCATGATTTTACTGTAGTTGTTACAAATTATAGATTATCAAGTGATGAAGGTGGTAATGCCATTCATCCGGATCACATAAATGATGTGGCAAAAGCATTTTCATGGGTGAAAAAAAATATCTCCCCTTATGGAGACTCTTCAAAAATCTATCTGTTCGGGCAGTCAGCAGGGGCACATTTAGTCTCTCTTCTTGCAACTGACGCATCTTATCTCAACAGTGTCGGATATGCACCATCAGATATAAAAGCTGTCATATCTATGAGCGGTTCATACTATCTTCCTGATTTCGTAACTGTTCCTAACAATCCCCTTGGACTAACTGTTGAAGAGACAGTTATGTTTAAAGCTATAATGCAAGGTGCTTTTGGCGGATGGTCAGATGCTGAATTAGTCGCCCCATCACCACAGGTTCACATAAATGTAGAACAACCCCCATTTTTAGTTATTTATACCTACAACGACCTTTCAGGTTTCAGGCAATCTGCGGAAAATTTTGTCAAAGCGGTAAAAGCTCTCCATTCAGAAACAGAATCTCTACCTGAGATTTCTCTCAGAGGGATTGAGTTTTCCGACTACACTTCAGATGTCTGGCAAAGTGCAGCTGAACAGGCAGCTAATGAGCCAGCCATGTCATCATACGTGGGGCATTGGGCAGAAGTTATTGCCATTAATCCAAATGAACCAAACGGTTATGTTACAAAGCTGATAGTAGAATTTATCCAATCTCATTGATGCATATTAAGGAAGGCAGCAATTCTAATTTTGAAAATAGTAATGTGGTAGTATGTTATAATGCCGTAGCTAATAAAGTAGAGTGGCTATGTTATCGAATAAAGCGGGAACCGTAATATGATCAATCATAATGTGAATACAGAGCAAAGCAGCAAAATCCAACGCCCTGCAATAAAAGACCATGCTATGGCTGTAGTGATCTACCTGCTGCTGGCACTTATTACCCAGTCAGTGTTCAAGACCATAACTGTCTGGCCATCTGCTGGTCTGGTTGTGGCTGCATTTATGCTGCTTGGTGTGCATATTTGGCCAAGCATTGCGATAGCCACATTCCTGGGGGTGGCTGCATATTTTATTGAGATAGGCCAAGCCCCTTTTTGTGCTGCAAATCTGGTTATTAATCTTACAACTGTAATCGGCAATACATATGCAGGAGTGGTTGCCTTTAGGGTATGCGGACGTGTTGAGAGTCTGAAAGAGTCATTCGGCAAATATAAATGGATTATCAATAGATTTCTCGTCTCTGTGTTTATCTTCGGGATTGTTTCCGCAATCCCAGGTGTTGGTGCATATTGGCTTATCGGTCATCCATGGGAAATAGGTTATATTCAGGGCGTTTCAAACTGGACTATCAGCAATATCGTAGGTGCAATTATCATTGCACCACTTCTTGTCAGCCTGAGGTTAGAATGGATTGTATTGCGGCCACTGAATAAGCTTAAATTCGATGTATTGATAACTTTGGGCTTGCTCTTCCTCACTTTCATGATTTTCGGGTATGGGGAATCTGTACTTCCGCCCATTTTTCATCAACCATCGTTCCTGCTGGTTCCTTTAGTGTTTGTTGCTGTAAAACGAAGTCAAAGGTTCACTTTCTTTCTGCTGGCTCTAACTTTCTTCTTGGTCTGGACTGGAACAACTATGGGTTACGGTCCTTTCTTTGAATTGCATGAATCAGTTGCAAATGCCTCAATGCAGGTGTTCATAGGCGTTTCCGCTATAGTCATCCTGCTTATGCAGTCACTCCTTATTGAGCAGCGAATAATAAAAGAGCGCTGGACAGAAGAACTGCTTGAAATAAACACTCAACTGGAGAAAAAAGTTGAAGAACGCACACACGAACTTAGAGAGGCGAACAATAAGCTTTCTGAAATAAATCTTAAACTTGCTTCTATCAGCATTACTGATGGTTTAACTCAAATAGCTAACAGACGCCATTTTGACGAGATTATCTCTCAGGAATATGCACGGCATGTCCGTTCACAGGCAAATCTTTCGCTGATTCTTCTGGACATCGATCATTTCAAGGCATTCAATGATAATTACGGACACGTTAATGGTGATGAGTGTCTTAGGCAGGTTGCCAGAGTAATAGCTGACTGTGCTGTTCGTCCGGCTGACCTTGCTGCCCGTTACGGCGGGGAAGAGTTTGCATGTATTCTTCCTGAAACTGACTCCAATGGCGCAGTTACAGTTGCTGAAAATATTCGTATAGGAGTAATGGCTCTTAAAATCCCACATAAAGCATCCAAAGCAGCGGAATACGTTACAGTCAGTCTTGGAGTGATAACAGTTCAGTGTAGTGAAAATATCTCTGTTGTTGAAATAGTTGCCAAAGTTTAATATCAATTATATCAAGAGTCGGATTTGCTGGAGTCTCAATGTAG